>DASQVL010000484.1:0-7443 GCA_035640795.1 Crenalkalicoccus sp.
AGGAAGATCCCGTGCTCGCCCGCATGCTGCGAGCCGAAGGGAAGCTGAGAGAGGCCGAACAGCACCACGCCGAGCTCCGCCTTGGCCGTCCGCGACGGGAGTTGCGAGGCAATCCGCCAGCCGGTCATGAGCAGCCAGGCGAGCGCCGCCAGATAGGCCGCGCCACCGGGGATGCCGAAGCTGAGCAAAATGTCGATCACGCCGCTGTCCAGCTCGGCATCCTCCTCCGTCCGCTGGTTCAGCGGGTTGAGCGACCAGGCCAGGCCCCAGCCGAGCGGACGCTCCTCGATGCGCGCGGGCAGCGCGTCGTACTGCGCGAGCCTCTGCTGCGCGCTCTCGTCCCGCTTCAGCTCCGCCACCGACGCGACGGAGCCGAGGAGCCTGTCGCCCAGCCCCGGGATGGCCACCGCCACGACGACGGCGAACGCGATGGTGAGGACGAGGGCCATCAATCTCCGCCGGAGCGTCCTGCTGCGCATGATGACGGCGAGCAGGGCGACGGTGAGGGCCAGGGCGCCCATCGCGGAGCGCTGGGTGGTGACGAAGAGGGCGAAGCAGGCGAGCAGGACGCTGACGAAGTCGTACCAGCGCAGGCGCGGCAGCAGGAGAAGGATGCCGGTGGCGAGGGCGGCGGCGAAGCTGCCCGAATGGTTCATGGTGGAGAAGACCCGCACCGCGAAGGGCTGCGGGAAGCCGATGCTGCTGATCGGCGCCCTCTCCATGAAATAGGCGTCCCAGGGCAGGATCGACACGAACTGCACCAGCCCGTAGGCCGCGATCAGGGGCAGCATGACGCGCAGGGTGCGCCTGACGCTGGCGCGCATCCCCGGCAGCTCCTCCGCCCGGGCCCAGATGTAGAGCGCGAGCAGGATCGGGCAGACCCAGCGCAACGCGGTCAGCAGCGGCTCCTGGATCAGCCCCGTCAGGGCCGTGATCCAGACGCCGATCGCGATCAGCCCCAGCATGACGGCGCAGAGGCCCGTGTAGCGCCGCTGGTTCAGCAGGTAGAGCCCCGTCGTGGGCAGCGCCACGAGGATCGCGGCGTAGGGGGCCAGCATCATCGGGTTCGACTGCGAGTAGCCGGCATACCAGTCGACGAGATGGCGCAGGCCGGGCGTCAGCATCACCAGGCAGAGGAGGAATGCCAGGTAGCCGCCCGCGTGCCGCCGTGCGAGCAGCGCCGAGACGGCAGCCACGAGCAGCAGGAAGGCCGGCTTCGCCACCGGTGCCGCGCCGCCCATGCAGAGCGCGACCGGCAGCACGAGGCTGGCGAGCGCGAGCGCCCACAGGACGGGGACGGGGGTCGTCGGCACCGCTCACCGTCCCTCGGCCTGCCCGTCCCCGTCCGGTCCGTCCCTGTCCGGTCCGTGCTCCAGCAGCCTTCCCGAGGACGCCAGCCTGTCGTGATAGCTGCTGTTCTCGGAGAAGTAGTAGCCGCGGTCGCCGGGCCGGAGGCCGCGCCGGCTGTCGAGGCGGGCGAAGGTCACCACGGCGCCGGCGACCCGCCCCCCGGTCTTCTCGATCTGCCGGACGACGTTGAGCAGGAGGCTGCGGGGCGTGCGGTCGACGCGGGCGAGCACGATCGTGGCGTCCGCCACCGGCGCGAGCAGCAGACCCTCTGCCATCGCCGAGGTGGGCGGGGTGTCGATGATGACCATTCCGTAGTCGCGCTTGTAGCTCTCGATGAGGCTCTGGGCGTCGGGGCGGCGGAAGATCGCCTCGACGCCAAGCGCGACGCCGTAGAGCGGCAGGCCCGGCTCGAGTTCCTCGATGCGGCCGGCCTCGCGCCGGCGGCGGTCCGGCTTGCGGTCGGCCGAGACGATGAGCGTCGGGACGCCGTTCAGGGCGGCGCAGCGGCCGAGCTCGGCGCAGAAGGTGGACTTGCCGTCCCCCGGCAGCGGCGAGGTGACCGTCAGGCTGACGCTGTCGCGCCCCGCCTGCGCGTCGTTGTGGACGAGCTGGGCCGAGAGCGCGCGCAGCTCCTGCAGGAAGAAGGAGTAGAACGGCGTCCGCCGGTTGAGCTGGCCGGTCCGGCGGTCGCGCTCGAGCTCCGGCATCACCGCGAGGCAGCGCACGCCGAGCTCGATCGCGTCGTCGGTGTGGCGGATGACGTTCCGCGTGCCCTGCCGCCACACCACGCCACCGGCAGCGAAGCCGGCGAACAGGACGAAGCCGAAGGCGGTGAAGACGCCCTTGCGCGGCGAGCTGGCGACGGGCGGGACCTCGGCGGGCGAGAGCAGCGTCGCGGCGCTGCGGGACAGGGCAGCGACGTTGTCGAGGCCGCGCAGCCGCTGCAGGAGGCCGATATAGACCTGCCGCTCCGCCTCCGCCTCGCCCTCGAGGTTCGCCAGGCGCGCACGGGCCGACTCCGCCCCGACCATGCGGGTCTTGAGCTGGTCCAGCGTCTCGGTCAGCCGGGCGACCGTATCGCGGGCGACCGCCGACCGGCTCAGCTCCGACTGCAGCAGGGCCTGGATCTCCGCCTGCAGGGCCGTGTTGAGCTGCCGGCTGGTCGCCTCGGCGGCCCGGCGCACCGGGTTGTTCGTCCCGAGCGTGACGCGCGACGAGGCGACCTCCGCCTCGGCCGCGGCGTAGCGGTCGCGGAGCTCGACGATGTTCTGCGCCCCCGACATCGCGGCGAGTGCCGCGAACTGCCCGGTATCGCGCATGCGCCGGATCTCGCGCGCCCGCGCCTCGCTGCGGACGAGGTCCGCCTGGGCGGTGGCGAGTTCCGTGGAGATCTGGGCGGTCGCCTGGTCGAGCGCGGTCCGTCCATCCACGCTGACCAGCATGCTCGCGGAGCGGTCCCGCTGCACCGCCGCCTCGGCGGCCTGCACGCGGGCGCGGGCGCTCTCGACCGCCTGCGTCAGCCAGGCGTAGCTCCCCTCGATCGCCGTCGTCTGCTGCTCGCGCAGCCAGGCGCGGTAGGCCGCGACATGGGCATTCGCGATGGCGGCGGCCTCGACCGGGTCCGGACCCCGGAAGGTGAGGCGGAGGATGTAGCTGTCCGGATCGTTCCGTGTGACCAGCCGGTCCAGGTAAGCGCGCACGATCTGGGCGTCGGGGTCCGCCCCGTCCGCCGCCGATGCCGCAGGGCCCGTGGTGATGCCGGTGAGCCGTTCGAAGGCCCCGACCGCCCGAGCGCGCAGGGAGGCGGTTGGCCGGAAGGTCGGGCTGTCCCGCAGGTGCAGTTCGTCGATGACGCGGCGGACGATCTCGTGGCCGCGGATGATCTCGAGCTGGCTCCGCACCAGCGAGGCCCGCTGCACCGCGTCCATCGGCGCGGCGTCCGCCGCGGTGCCGAGGTTGGCCGCCGCCGTGCCGAGATTGGCACCCTCCGAGCGGCTGAAGAGGAGGACGGAGCTCGCCTCGTAGACGGGCGTCATCCGGCTGGCCAGCAGGTAGGCCGCCGCGGCGCCGAGCAGGCCCGCGAGCAGCAGCACCGGTGCCGCGCGCCGCCAGATCCGGAACACCTCGCCCCAGGTCATCGGTGCGAGGCCAAGGGACATCGCTTCCATCGCGCTACACCAGGCTGCCGGGGGGACCAGGGCGCGGCGCGGGGCCGACGGCGAGGGTGGCGGCCGGGGCTGAGGTCGAACGCATCGGGTTCACAGTACGCCGCCGACCACGGGATCGGCCGGCGCGACTGCGACAGGTTCGGGCACGGTGCGCGGCGGCACGCGGGGCGGCTCGCAGAGCACGCCCGTCGCGGCTGAGGCGTCCCGCGTCGCGGTGATCGCATCTTCGACGAAGCCTGAGAAGGCATCGCGGAACCGATGCGCGCTGAAGCGCTCGGCGTTGGCGATGCAGGCGGCGGGCGTGAAGGCCCGCCGGTTCGTCTCGAAAGCCTCGATGGCGCTGACGACGGCCTCCTCGCTCTGCTCGGCGAAGAACAGCCCCGTGGGGGAGGGGTGGTGCAACCCCACCACGGTCTCGGCCAGCCCGCCGGCCCTGTAGGCGATGACCGGCGTCCCCAGCGCCTGCGCCTCGACCGCGGTGATCCCGAAATCCTCGATGCCGGCGAAGAGATAGGCCTCGGCGCCCGCGATGAAATCGCGCACGCGGTCCTCCGGCTGGTAGCCCAGGATCTCCACGTTCGGCGCACCGAGCGCGGCGATCTTCCCGAGATCCGGCCCATCGCCGACGATCTTCAGGGAGCGGTGCGGCATCCGCGCGAAGGCGAGCGCGAGCAGGTCCACGCGCTTGTAGGGGACGAGGCGGCCGAGGGAGAGATAGTAGCCCGCGCGGCCCGACCGACGCCGGCGCGCCGCGCGCTCACGCGCGTCGGGCGAGGCGAGCGCGACGGGCGGGTGGATCACCGTGGAGCGGCGGCGGTGGGTCTTCAGCAACCGCTCGGCGACGAAATGCGAGTTCGCGGCGATCGCATCCGGCCGCTGCGCCGCCGCGTAGTCCCAGACGCGCAGCTTGTGCAGCATGGTCCGCGCGACCATCCCGAGCAGGCCGCGGTCCAGGCGGGCGCTCCGGAGGTACTCATGCTGCAGATCCCATGCGTAGCGCATGGGGGAATGCACGTAGGATACGTGCACCTGGCCGGGCCGCGTCAGCACGCCGTAGGCGACGCTGTGGTGGCTGGAGATCACCAGGTCATAGGCCGTGACGTCCAGTTGCTCGACCGCCAGCGGCCAGAGATAGAGCAGCTTGCGATAGTATCGTTCGATCTTGGGCAACTTCTGAAGGAAGGAGGTCCGGACGGTGCGGCCCTCCAGGAAGCCCCGCTGGCCCGCAGGGACCACGTCGAGCACGGAAAACAAGTCCGCGTCGGGAAATATCTGAAGGATGTGCGCGACGACGCGCTCCGCGCCGCCGAAAGCGGACATGGAATCGCAGACAATAGCGACCTTCATGCGCCACTCCAGATGCTGGGGGGCATCAAGAGACGGGACGCAGCGCATTCCCGCCTTCAGCGGTTTACATGAAATCAGGCTCTCGAATAGATCGTTCGAACAGATCGTCGGCGTCCGCGCACGGCACTGCCGCATCCGGATGGCCAAAGCATGTCGCAATCGGCCGGGTCGCACAACGTGAGCAAAAGTGCGCTCGCATCAACTTGAACTGGTGTAGCTACTTACACGTTTTTGACGCTCCGTGCGGAATGATCCGTCCAATATTATTGCGTGGCGGTCCGGGACTGGACCACCGAGGGTTGGGGCACTCGCGCGCCGCGGCAACATCACGACCTGGATTTCGCCGAGCGCTCCGTGTGGCTGGCGCACATGCGCGGAACGGCGCAGCCTCCCCGGCGCGGCCATCACGGCCGCGCTGGCGATGCGCGCCGTCTTCCCGCTCCGCGCTTCGAACCGGGCCGCCAAGGTGAGAGGGGGCATTCCCGGCCTCACGACAGGTCCGTTCGGAGAAGTCCGCTCCGTGTTCTCTTTCTCCCCCAAGGGCAGCCCCAGGAAAGTCGGATGATGAAGCGTCGTGTGTTGCTTGGCCTGGTTCCCGTCGCGCTCACCGCGCGCGCCGGGGAGGCCTGGCCCGACCGCCCGGTGCGCGTCGTCATCGCCTTCCCCGCCGGCTCCACGCCCGACATCGCGGGCCGCGCCGTGGCGCAGCACTTCTCCCAGGTCTTCGGCCAGCCCTTCGTGCCGGACAACCGCGCCGGCGCGGGCGGGGCCATCGGCACGGAGCAGGTGGCGAAGGCGACGGATGGCCACACGCTGGGCGTCTCGATCGGCGGGCCGGCGAGCACGGCGAAGATCCTGAACCCGTCGCTGCCCTATGACCCGGCGACGGACCTCGCCCCCGTCTCCCTGCTGACGCGGCTGCCCTTCGTGCTGTCGGTCCACCCGTCCCTGCCGGCGCGGGACGTCGCGGAGTTCGTGGCCCATGCGAAGGCGCATCCGGGCGCATTGAATTATGGCTCGGTCGGCGCGGGGACGCTCGGTCATCTGCTGGTGGCCGAGATGGCGGCGCGGCATGGCCTCGAGATGACGCATGTGCCGTTCCGCAGCGTCCCCCAGGCGGTGATGGAGTTGGTCGCGGGGCGCATCCAGGCGATGGCCGCGGCCTCGGGCTCCGTCCTCGGCCAGGTGCGGGAGGGGGCGGTGCGTGCCATCGGCATCTCCTCTCCCGGGCGGTTCCCGGCGGCGCCCGAGATCCCGACCCTGACCGAGCAGGGCGAGGGCGCGCCGGCCATGGCCTGGATCGCGCTGTTCGCGCCGCCGGGGATGCCGGCGCCGCGCATCGCGCGCCTGGCCGCCGAGGCCGGGCGGGGGCTCGGCGAGCCGGAGACGGCGCGGGCGCTGCAGGCGGCGGGGTTCGAGATCGTCGGTTCGGACCCCGCGACGCTGCGCGGCTTCATCGCCGAGGAGATCGGGCGGTGGGGCCCGCTGATCCGCCGGCTCGGCATCAGCACGGAGAGCTGAGGCGGCTCATGCCGGCCCCTGGCCGCGGCCCGCCTCCCACACCCGGTCGGGCGGGGTCCAGAGCGCCGCGTCCCGCATGGCGGCGGCGATGGCCTGCGTGACCGCGTCCAGGATGCGCTCGCCCTTCTCCGCCGTCGCGGCGCGCGGGTCGCCGCGGACGCCGGTGCGCGGCGCGCGCTCGGCGAAGCTCCAGAAGCGGATGAAGCCGGGGCGGGATTCGGGCGGCGGGTTGGAGACCGCCTCCGCGATGCGGTCCTGGCGCACCTGGGCGGGGTCGAGGGCGAGCCAGAGGCTGGTCTCGCCCTCGCACGCATGCTGCACGCCGGGCTGCGTCGTCAGGATGGCGCGGATTTCGGCCGGCGCGGCGGCGGGCCAGGTGATGCTGACGATGGGGATGCCGAACTCCGCCGCCAGTTCCCGCACCGCGACGGCCAGCGGATCGACGTTGCCGCCATGGCCGTTGACGATGAGCAGGCGCGCGAAGCCTTCGGCGCGGAGCGAGCGCACCACGCAGCGCAGCACCGCCTGGTAGGTGGCGTGGTCCAGGGTGATGGTGCCGCCGAAGGGCAGGTGGTGCTCCGACAGCCCCATCCACATCGGCGGCAGCACCACGACAGGCAGGTCGCCCGCCGCGGCGGCGCCGCGCAGCGCGATCTCATGCGCGCAGTAGCTGTCGGTCCAGACCGGCAGGTGCGGCCCGTGCTGCTCCAGGCTGCCCACGGGCAGCACCGCCAGCGCGCCCTCCCGCGCGGCGAGCGCCTTCAGCTCGGGCGCGGTCATCCGCTCCCATCGGATCTCGGTCGTCATCGTCGCCGGCTCCTCCCGTCGCGCGTGGCTCGACCATCCTGCCTGGACGGGCCCGCTCGCGGTAGCCGGCAGGTTTGCCGGCCCGGCACGTCCCGATAGGCTCGGGGCCATGATCCTCCACCGCATCCTGCTCGGCATCGCCCTGATCGCCGCGGCGGTGGTCGTGTTCTTCTTCCTCCAGGGCGTGCAGGACGGCAGCGTCACCGGATCCAACATCGGGATCTGGCTGGCGGTCCTGCTCGGCGTCGGC
>DASQVL010000485.1:0-9499 GCA_035640795.1 Crenalkalicoccus sp.
AGCGCATAGACCGCGCCGCCCTCGATGCCCGTGCCGGTCAGCACCGCCTCCCCGCGCACGGTGCGGCCGGCGAAGCCGAGTGCGATGCGCTTCAGCGGCGCGCCGGCGTGGCGGGCGCGGACTGCCTCCGGCCAGTCTACCAGGAAGCCGCAATTGGCCGGGCGGAAGGGGCGATGGCGAGGCCGGGCAGCAGCGCGGGCCAGCTTCCATCGGCACCGAGCCGGGGCCAGGACGCGCCGCCGAGCGCCAGCACCGCGGCATCGGCGGCGAACCTCGCCTCCCCCGCCGGTGTCCGGAAGCGCAGCGCGCCCTCGGCATCCCAGCCGGCCCAGTCATGGCGCCCGCGCAGCGTCACGCCGCGCGCCGCCAGGCGCGCAAGCCAGGCGCGCAGCAGCGGTGAGGCCTTCATGGCGCGCGGAAAGATCCGGCCGGAGCTGCCGGTGAAGACGGGCTGGCCCAGCCCCTCCGCCCAGGCCATCAGCACCGCTGGCGGGAAGCGGCGGATCGCGGGCGCCAGGTGCGCCTGCGCCGCGCCGTAGCGGCCGGGGAAATGCTCGAGCGGCTCGGCATGGGTCAGGTTCAGCCCACCCCGCCCCGCGAGCAGCAGCTTGCGGGCCGGCGAGGGCATGCGCTCGAACACCGTGACCGCACCCGCAGGCAGGGCGGCGGAGAGCCGTTCCGCCGCCGCGAGCCCGGCCGGCCCGGCCCCGATCACCGCGACCCGCATGGCGCCGGGATAGCACCCCCACCGCGCCGCGGCGAACCGGACCGGCGCTCAGCCGTTCTACCGGCGAGACAGCCCGAGGAGGGACCCTGCGATGGCGGATGGTTTTCTGAGCGGCCTCAGCCGCCGCGCCCGTGACATGGCCGGCGAGTACGGGGAGGACGCGGCGCGGCGCCTCGGCGGCGGGGTGGAGGAGCTGCGCAACCGGGCCGGCCGCTACGGGCAGGAGGCCGGCGGGCGCGCCGGGGCGGCAGCCGACCGCTACGGCCGCTTGGCGGCGCGCCGGATCGGCGACACGGCGGAGGAGACGCGGGGCGAGCTGCGCCGGCTGTGGTCGCAACTCGAGGACCTGGTCGAGCGGCGCCTCGGCCCGGCCGCCGCCGAGGCCGTGGACCGCGCGGGGGAATATGGCCGCGAGGGGCGCGAAATGGCGGTGGACGCGGCGGAATACCTGCGCGAGCGGGCGCGGGCGCAGCCGCTGCTCGCGATCGGCGTCGCCGTGGCGGCGACCTTGCTCGTGGTGAGCCTGCTGAGCAGCAGCCGGCGGGACTGAGCGCCGGCCCGCCCACCTCCGGCGGGCAGGTCTGGCGGTTCCGGGCGACACGGCCCTCGCGGAGTGGTCCGAGTGACCACAACCGGAGGTCAGGTCCGTAACACGCTCAGGCCGCCGCCTGGATCGCCTCGGCAGCGCGCAGCCAGAGGGTGATGGTGGTGCCCTCGCCCGGCCGGCTGGCGATGTCGAGCCCGCCGCCGGCGCGCTCCGCGAAGCGCCGCGCGAGGGAGAGGCCGAGCCCGGTGCCCTGGCCGGCCGACTTGGTCGTGAAGAAGGGCTCGCCCGCCCGCTCCAACACCTCGGGCGGCATGCCCGGCCCGGCATCGGCGATATCGAGCCGGAGGTAGGCCCCCGGGGCGAGGGCAGCGCCGCTGCCGGGGGCCAGCTGCACCATGGCGGCGCGCACCAGGATGCTGCCGCCCTCCGGCATGGCGTCCCGCGCATTGCTGGTGAGGTTCAGCACCACCGTCTCGAACTCGGCGCGGTCGGCGGCGATGGCGGGAAGGTCCTCCGGCACCTCGAAGCGCAGCGCAATCCCCGGGCCGAGGGTGCCGGTCAGCAGCGCCTCCAGCCCGCGCAGCGCCGGCACCGCCTCCAGCATCGCGCCCTCGCCGTCCCGCCGGGTGAAGTCCAGCATGCGGCGGACGATGCGGCCGCCACGGCCGGCGGCGTTCGCCACCATCTCGGCTATGCGGCGCACCTCGGCGGGGTCCTCGGCGCGGCGGTCCAGCAGCCGGGCGGCACCGGAGACCGCCTGCACCAGGTTGTTGAAGTCGTGCGCGACGCCAGCCGCGACCTGTCCGAGCGCGCCCACCTTCTCCGCCTGGCGGAGCCGCGCCTCCGCCTCCGCCCGCGCCTCGGCCTCGGCCTGGGCGCGCGCCGCCGCCTCCGCCACCCGGCCGAGTGCCAGCGCCTCCCGCCGCACCGAGCGCTGGGCGAGGGCGGTGACGGTCAGCAGCAGAAGGGCGGCGAGGCCGGAGATCAGGAGGATGGGCGGCAGCCGCGCCCGCCAGGCGGCGCGCACCGCATCCGGGCTGAGGCCGTAGACGACATAGACCGGATAGGGGCCGACCGGGCGAAAGGCGAAGAGGCGGGAGCGCCCGTCGGGCAGCGAGACGAGGCGCGTCGTGCCGCCCGCCGGTGCCGCCTGCCAGGCCTTGACCATGGCGCGCATGGGGGACGGGCCGTCCGCCACCCCGGCGGGCAGGTCGGGCAGCCGGGCCAGCACGGCGCCGTCCCGCCGCACCAGGGCCAGCACGTCCTCCGGCCCTTCGGCGATGCCACGGTAGAACTCGGTGAAGCTTTCGGGGAGGAGGAAGGTGGCGATGGCGCCGCCATCCGGCCGGCCATCCTCCCCGGCGCGGCCGCGGGTGAGGCCGAAGACGCGGCCACCGCTCGCCCGCGTCGCCAGGAGTTCGGTGACGAGGGGGCCGGGATTGCCGGCCTGGTGGGCGCGCACATAGTCCCGGGCGGTCAGGTCCAGCGGCTCCGCCGGGAAGGGGCCACGGCTGGTCTGCACCAGGCGCCCATCCGGGCGGATCAGGGCGAGGCCGTAGGTGACGGGTGCCGCGTGTTCCAGCCGGCGCAGCAGGGCGCACACCCCGGGCGAGGCGGCGATCTCCTGCCAGCTCTTGCCGGCGAGCTCCTCGTCCACCGCGGCGAGGATCACCTCCTGCGTCTCGAAGGCGCGCAGCGCCTGTTCGCGCAGCACCTCCGCGGCGCGGCCGAGGCGGGCCGCCGCCTCCGCCTCGGCCGCGCGCCAGGCGGACCAGGCCGCGGCAGCGAAACCGAGGGCGGGAACCAGGATGGCGGCCAGCCAGAGGAGGGCGAAGCGGCGCTGCGAAGCGATCCGGAGGGCGCCGGCGACTGCGCCTGCGGCCCCGGCCGGCCGGGCGAGGACGATGGGCACAACTCAACCATAACATGATTGGCGGGCGCGTGCGCGCACAGCCGCTCGACGATGCGCCCACCTGGACCAAGATAGCGGGCATGGACCACGTCGCTGCAGCCCCGGTGCTGTTCTACCCGCAGAAGCGGCCCGCCCCGCCCTCGGATCGGCGGCTCACCGTGGTCTCCCCCTTCGAGCCGAACGGCGACCAGCCGCAGGCGATCGCGGGGCTGGTGGAGGGGCTGCGGCGGCAGGAGCGCGACCAGGTGCTGCTCGGCGTCACCGGCTCCGGCAAGACCTTCACCATGGCGAAGGTGATCGAGGCGGTGCAGCGGCCGACCCTCATCCTCGCGCCCAACAAGACGCTGGCCGCGCAGCTCTACGGCGAGATGAAGAGCTTCTTCCCGGAGAACGCGGTGGAGTACTTCGTCTCCTACTACGACTACTACCAGCCGGAGGCCTACGTCCCGCGCACCGACACCTACATCGAGAAGGACGCGCAGATCAACGAGCAGATCGACCGCATGCGCCACGCCGCGACGCATGCGCTGCTGGAGCGGTCGGACGTGGTGATCGTCGCCTCGGTCTCCTGCATCTACGGCATCGGCTCGGTCGAGACCTATTCGCGCATGGTGGTGAAGCTGGAAGTGGGCGGGCGGATCGAGCGCGACGCGCTGGTGAAAGGCCTGGTCGAGCAGCAATACCGCCGCAACGACAGCTTCTTCGCGCGCGGCACCTTCCGCATCCGAGGCGAGACGGTGGACATCTGGCCGAGCCACCTGGAGGATCGCGCCTGGCGGGTCTCCCTGTTCGGCGACGAGGTGGACGGGTTGCGGGAGTTCGACCCCCTCACGGGGGAGGTCACGGGCGAGATGCAGCGCGTCGCGATCTACGCCAACAGCCACTACGTGACGCCGCGGCCGACGCTGCAGCAGGCGATCGTGCAGATCAAGGCGGAGCTGAGGGAGCGGCTCGAGCAGCTCCATGCCGAGGGCAAGCTGCTGGAGGCGCAGCGCCTCGAGCAGCGGACGATGTTCGACATCGAGATGCTGGAGACGACAGGGAGCTGCAAGGGCATCGAGAACTACTCGCGGTACCTCACCGGCCGCAACCCGGGCGAGCCGCCGCCGACGCTGTTCGAGTACCTGCCGGAGAACGCGCTGCTGATCGTGGATGAGAGCCACGTGACGGTGCCGCAGATCGGCGGCATGTACCGCGGCGACTATGCGCGGAAGACCATCCTCTCGGAGTTCGGCTTCCGCCTCCCCTCCTGCACCGACAACCGGCCGCTGAAGTTCGAGGAGTGGGAGGCCTACCGGCCGGAGACACTCTTCGTCTCCGCGACGCCCGGGCCCTGGGAGATGGAGCGGACGGGCGGCAGCTTCGCCGAGCAGGTGATCCGTCCGACGGGTCTCGTGGATCCCGTGACCGACATCCGGCCGGTGGAAGGCCAGGTGGACGACCTTCTGGCGGAATGCCGCGACGCGGCCAGGCGCGGCGGGCGCGTGCTGGTGACCACGCTGACCAAGCGCATGGCCGAGGACCTGACCGAGTACATGACCGAGGCGGGGCTCCGCGTGCGCTACCTGCATTCCGACGTGGAGACGCTGGAGCGCATCGAGATCATCCGCGACCTGCGCAAGGGCGTGTTCGACGTGCTGGTGGGCATCAACCTGCTGCGGGAGGGGCTGGACATCCCGGAATGCGTCCTGGTCGCCATCCTGGATGCCGACAAGGAGGGCTTCCTGCGCAGCACCACCAGCCTGATCCAGACCATCGGCCGCGCCGCGCGCAACGCGGAGGGACGCGTCGTGCTCTACGCCGACCGGATGACCGACAGCCTGCGCCGGGCGCTGGAGGAGACGGAGCGGCGCCGCGCCAAGCAGATGGCCTGGAACAGGGAGCACGGCATCACGCCGCAGAGCATCAAGCGCGACATCGCCAACGTGCTGCAGAGCGTCTACGAGCAGGATTACGTGACGGTGGCGCCGGTGGAGGGCGCGTCGGGCACGGCGGAGTTCGTGGGCAAGGACCTGCGCGCAACGGTCGCCGAGCTCGAGAAGCGGATGCGCGCCGCGGCGGCGGACCTGGAATTCGAGGAGGCGGCGCGGCTGCGCGACGAGATCAAGCGGCTGGAGGGGATCGAGCTGGGGCTGGAGCCGAACCTGGCCGGGCGGTCGCTGCGTGAATCGGCGCCGCGGCAGGACTGGCGGCCGAAGCCGATGGGCCCGGGCGGGGGTGGGTACGAGCCGGAGAAGCGGCGCGGCGCGGCGCGAGGGCGGCGGCGTTAGCGCCCCTATGCCCCGCCATCCATGACCAGGGCCTGGCCCGTCACCTGGCCTGCTTCGTCCGAAGCCAACCAGGCAACCAGCCCCGCCACCTCCTCGGGCGTCGTCACCCGCCGCGTGGGCGTCGCCGCGGCGGCCGCCGCCTCGTCCATGCCGAGCTCGCGCCAGCGCGCCTCCGCCATCCCGGTGCGCACCCAACCCGGGCAGACCGCGTTCACCGTGATGCGCCGCGGCGCGAGCTGCAGCGCCAGCGCGCGCACGAGGCCGATGACGCCGTGCTTCGCCGCGCAATAGGCCACCTGGTCCGGCACGCCGCGCAGCCCGAGCACCGAGGCGATGGCCACGATTCGCCCGCTGCCATCCGAGGGCAGCAGCGCGCGCGCCGCCATGGAGCAGCGCCAGGCGCCGTCCAGATTGGCCTCCCGCACCGCACGCCAATGCGCCTCTTCCGGGTCCTCCGCCGGGTCGGCGCCGGCGATGCCGGCGGCGAGCACGAGCACGTCGAGCCGCGGCAGGCCGGCGAAGAGCGCGCGCACCGCGGCGGGATCGGCGACGTCGCAGGCGGCGAAGCGGATGCCTTCCGGCAGCGCTGCCTGCTGCCGCGCTGCCGCCACCACCTCATGGCCCGAAGCTGCCAGCCGCCTGGCGCAGGCGAGGCCGATGCCGCGCGTGCCCCCCGTCACCAGCGCGAGCGGGCGGCTCATTCCGCCGTGCCGCCACCATCCACCGGCAGCACGACGCCGGTGACGAAGCTTGCCTGCGCGCCGGCCAGGAAGCCGACGACGGCGGCGATCTCCATCGGGTCGGCGAAGCGGCCGAGCGGGACGGCGGCGGCGTAGACCGCCTCGCTGCCCGCCGCGTAGCGGTCCGGGTAGCGCGCGGCGAGCTCGCCGATCACCCGGCGCAGCATCGCCGTCTCCGTGCTGCCGGGAGCGATGCAGTTGAAGCGCACGCCATCCTTCGCCCAGTCCAGCGCTGCGCTCCGCGTCAACTGCGCAAGCGCCGCCTTGGAGGCGCCATAGGCGGCCGAGACGCGTTTCCCGACCAGCGCCTGGTCGGAGGCAATGTTGACCACCGAGGCGTCGCCCCCGGCCCGTGCCGCCGCCAGCAGCGCAGGCAGCGCCGCCTGCAGCAGGGCGAAGGGGGCGAGAACATTGATGCGGAAGATCCGCTCCGCCTCGGCGATCGGCGTGTCCAGCAGGCTGCCGAGGATGGTCGCCCCGGCATTGTTCACCACGATGTCGCAGCCGCCGAGGCGGCCGATCGCGGCGGCGACCGCCGCCGGCAGCGCATCCAGCTCCGCGAGGTCCACCTCCGGCAGGTCGAGCCCCGCGACCGCCGCGCCGCTTGCCGCGAGCGTCGCCGCGATGGCGCTGCCGATGCCGCCGCGATGGCCGGTGACGATGGCCCGCCGCCCGGCGAGCCCGCCCACGACATGCGGCGTCACGGCGCTACCCCATCGTGACCGGCACCGGCGGCGGGCCGGCCGCGACGCGGCGCAGCATCATCTCGCGCGCCGCGTCGTAGAGCGCGTAGTCGGGTGCCATCACCTCCCGCAACGTGGCGCGCTGCACGGCGGAGAGGCCGTCCGGCTCCGCGCCCTCCGTCACCTGCAGCCGGCCGAGCGCGACCGGGCCGGTGCAGCCGGCCTCCGCTGCCAGGTGGCCGAGGAAGAGCGGCAGCTCCTCCGTCACGCCGACGCGCATGCCGCGCAGCCGGCGGAGCGCACGTTCGAGCAGCACGCCGAGCGGGGTGACCGGCGCCTCCGCGAAACTGTCCAGGCCGAGATGCATCAGGTGGCCGTGCCGGTCCGCCGCGGCGGCGCCGGAGAAGGCGTATTCCGGGAAGTCCACCTTCGCGGCGAAGGCCATGCCCGGCGTGGGCCGGATGCCGATGGCGACGCAGTGCCGCATGTAGCGCCAGGAGCTGAGCAGGCGGGCGAAGGGCTCCCGCAGGATGGTGACCGGCGCGAAGCCGCGAAAGGCCGGGTGGGCGAGCTGGAAGGCGTAGAAATGGCCCGCCACCAGGTCGAATTGGGCGGCGAGGTCGGCGGGCAGGAGCTCCACCGTCTGCACCCCTTCCACCACGCGCAGGCGTGGCCAGCGCTTCGCCAGCGCCGCGGTCAGCGCGGTGCCGCCGGTCTTCGGGATGTGCAGGAAGGCGAGGCGCTGGGGTGGTGACGAAAGCGGGTCGGTCGCAGGCTGGACGACCGGCGGCCACGCTTCTGGCGGTTGCGCATCCATTGTCATGCAACCTTACGGCTATTCTCTCGCCGCGGCAATCTTCGCCAGCCCGCGAACCGCGCCGCCCGCGCCGGCGTTGCCGAAGCGCATCGCCAGGGAGGAGCACGCCATGGGCGAGTACACCGGACGGATCGAGGTCGCGCGGCCTGCCGACCAGGTCTTCGGCTTCCTCTCCGACATCCGCAACCTGCCGCTCTACCTGCCGACGGTGACGCATGCCGGCCCGCAGGGCCCGGACAAGGTGGCGGTGGAGGGCGAGGCGGAGGGCTATTCCTACCGCGCCGAGGGCTGGCTGCGCTCCGACCCCGCGAGCCGGCGCATGGAATGGGGCGCCGATTCGGCCACCGAATACCAGGGCAGGCTGGAGGTCGAGGATCTCGGCGACCGCTCCGCCGTCGCGCTGCGGCTGGTGGTGGAGCCGGAGCCGGAGGTGGCGGCACGGATGCAGCGCGCGCATGGCAGCGTGGATCACGGGCTGCGGCTCGCGCTGGAGCGCACGCTGGGCGCCATCCGCGCCGCCTGCGAGGAGGGCGGCCTGCAGCCGGCGAACAAGGACACGACGCGGAGCGCGGAGGACCTGCCGGACAGCCGCAATTTCGGTTCGACCGCGACGCTGAACCCGGACATCTGATACCGCCCTGCATAAACCCTGACTGGGCATAAATCCTGACTGGCAGCCTGCGAAGCAGGCTGGGCGGCCGCGCCAGCGCCTCGCCAGCTGCCAGAGGCGCCGGACGCGGCGGAGGATTGCATCATGGCCGCCCGCCAGCGGGCCGGAGGGGAGCCGCCGCCCCGCCGCGATCCTGTCCGGCGGACCGCTACGACGCCTCCTCCCTGAGCCAGGGCCAGCGCGCCAGGGACACCGGGCTGTCCGGCGCATAGGCGATGCAGGTGCCGAGCAGCGCCGGCTTGCCCTGGGCCGCCTTGCCCTGTGCCGCGCCCGCCTCGCGCTCCCGCCGCGCGCGCAGCGGGTAGAGTGTCTGGAAGGCGACCGTCGCCATCTGCCCCAGCAGCTCCCGCAGATGCGTGCAGCCCGCTATGCCGCCCACCCGCTCCGCCACCGCGCGGTTGAAGCCGGGGCCGATCCTGAGCCCGGCGAGACGGGCGAAGTTCGGCGCCGCCTCCGGGCACATCGCATAGGGCGTGAAGTCGGAGGACGCCTCGCAGGCGACCACGACGAGATCCTGGTCCACCGTCAGCCGCAGTGACATGCCGTGCAGCTTCTCGCCCGGCGCGATGGTGCCGCGATGGCCGTTCTCGAAGGCGTAGCTCTTGGTGTCGGCAAGCTCCGCCTCGATGTCGAACAGCCCGTCGGCGCGCTGGTAGCCACGCAGCGCAATGTCGCGCCGGTGCAGCACCTCGCGCTCGGCCGGGGGTGATAGGGGCATGGCTGGCTCCGCAGGCTCGGCGCGCCTATGCCATGCGGGGCGGCGGGCGCGAAGCGCGGGCTGCTCCATGCAGTTTGATCGGATCGACGGCGACGTCACTCGCCGCCCTCCGCCTCTGCCGGCATTGTCGGGGCAGGGCCGCCGCTGGGGGGAGACGCAGCGTGCAGGAAACGCTTCCCGCGGAGCCGCAGGTTGCGCTGCTGCGCGAGGTGGCGCGCGGCTCCGCGACGCCGAGCCTGGTGCTGGGCGGGCCGGCGCACCGGATCCTCGCCGCCAACCCCGCCTTCTGCCGTGCCGTGGGGCAGGAAGAGGCGGCGCTCCTCGGCCGCTGCCTGGACAGTGCCTTCCCCGAGGCCGCGCCCTGGCGGCGCGCGCTGGAGGCGGTGCGCACCGGCCGCCGCACGCACCGCGCCCG
>DASQVL010000486.1:0-12397 GCA_035640795.1 Crenalkalicoccus sp.
CTCGATCGAGATGAAGGTGGTGGAGTTGCCGGGACCGCCGCCGGTGACCACGAACGGCTCGGTATAGATCATGAAGCTGTCCATGAAGCGGAGCAGCACGGCGATGGTCAGCACGCGCCGGAGCTTGGGCAGCTGGATTGCCGTGAACACCGCCCAGCGCCCGGCGCCGTCCACCTCCGCCGCCTGGTAGTAGGCATCCGGGATGGAGCGCAGCCCGGCATAGCAGAGCAGCGCCACCAGCGGGGTCCAGTGCCAGACATCCATCACCACCAGCGTGACCCAGGCGGAGAGCGGGTCCTGCGTGTAGTTATAGTCCATGCCGAGCCGGTTCACCGCCGAGCCCAGCAGGCCGATGTCGCCACGCGCGAAGACCTGCCAGATCGTGCCCACCACGTTCCAGGGGATCAGCAGCGGCAGCGCCATGACCACCAGGCAGAAGGCCACCCCCCAGCCGCGCCGCGGCATGGCCAGCGCCACCGCGATGCCGAGCGGCACCTCGATCAGCAGGATCACGGCGGAGAACAGCAGCGAGCGCCACAGCGCGTCCAGGAAGCGGCCGCCGAGCTCGGTGGAGGGGCTCAGCAGGTCCTCGTACCAGCCGGTGCCGTGCCAGAAGAACTGGTTGCTGCCGAAGGTGTCCTGCACGGAGTAGTTCACCACCGTCATCAGCGGGATGACGGCGCTGAAGGCGACCAGCGCCACCACCGGGGCGACCAGCCACCAGGCGCGGTCGTCGCGCGGGCGCGCCATGCTCAGGCCTCCCCTTCCACCAGCCGGCCATCGGCGTAGAGGTGGATGCGCGCGGGGTCGAGCCGGATGCGCGCCTCCTCCCCGCCGATGGCGACGCCTTCGGGCAGGGTCGCGGCCAGCGGCACGCCGCCGAGCTCGACGCGGGCGATGCGCCGGCGGCCGAGATCCTCCACGCGGCGGATGCGGACCGGCAGGCCGAGCTCCGCGACCTCGGCGAATTCCGGCCGGATTCCGAGCTCGATGCGGCTCCCCGCCGGCAGCGCCGGATAGAGGCGGGAGAGCGGCACGGCCTGCCCGCCCGCCAGCACCGCGTTGCGGCCCTCCACGGCGGCGCAGGGCAGCAGGTTCATGCCCGGCGAGCCGATGAAGTGGCCAACGAAGGTGTGCGCCGGGCGGTCGAACAGCGCCTCCGGCGTGCCGATCTGCACCACCTCGCCCTCGGCCATCACCACGACCCGGTCGGCGAAGGTCAGCGCCTCGGTCTGGTCGTGGGTCACGTAGATCATGGTCACCGGCACGCGGCGGTGCAGCTCCTTCATGCGCGACCGCAGCTCCCACTTCAGGTGCGGGTCGATGACGGTCAGCGGCTCGTCGAAGAGCAGCGCGGCGACGCCGGGGCGGACCAGGCCGCGGCCGAGCGAGATCTTCTGCTTGTCGTCGGCGCCGAGGTTGCGCGCGCGGCGATCGAGCCGGCCGGTCAGGCCGAGCAGCCCCGCGATCTCCTCGACCCGCCTTGCGGCGTCCTTCGCCGGGACGCCGTGGTTGCGCAGGGGGAAGGCCAGGTTCTCCCGCACCGTCATGGTGTCGTAGACCACCGGGAACTGGAAGACCTGCGCGACATCGCGCCGCGCCGTCGGCAGCGGCGTGACGTCCTGCCCGTTGAACAGCACGCGGCCGCGGGAGGGGCGCAGCAGGCCGGAGACGATGTTGAGCAGCGTCGTCTTGCCGCAGCCCGAGGGGCCGAGCAGCGCATAGGCACCCGCATCCTCGAACACCATGTCCATCGGACGCAGCGCCCAGTCGCTCGGCGCCTTCGGATCGGGCCGATAGCTGTGGCCGAGGCCCTGGAAGGCGATGCGCGCCATCAGGCGGCCTCCGCCATGGCCGGCGCGGCGGCGAGCCGCCCCGCCGCGTCGAAGACGAAGAGCCGCGCCGGGTCGAGCCAGACATCGGCCGCCGCCTTCGGCTCCGGCCGCCGCACTCCAGGCGCCAACACCACCCAGGGCAGGCCCGTGACGTCGAGGTGGACGTAGCTCTCCGAACCCGTGACCTCCGCGACGCGCACCGTGGCCGGAAGCCGCACCGCGCCGCCACCCTCGCGCGCCGGGTCGAGCGACAGCTCATGCGCGCGCACGCCGATGGTGTAGTCGCCCTCCGGCAGGCCGGCCACGGCGCCGGCAGCGGGCAGGGCCTGGCCGGTGGCGAGCGTGCAGCGGCCGCCCGCGATGCGCGCCGCCACCTCGTTCAGCGGCGGGTCGGAGAAGACGCGGGCGGTGGCGAGGTCGGCAGGGCGGCGGAACACCTCCCCCGCCGGGCCGAATTGCGTGACGCGGCCTTCCGTCATGGTGGCGACCTGGCCGCCCAGCATCAGCGCCTCGGCGGGCTCCGTCGTCGCGTAGACGAAGATGCTGCCGCTGGCGGCGAAGAGGCGCGGCAGCTCCTCCCGCAGCTCCTCGCGCAGCTTGTAGTCGAGATTCGCCAGCGGCTCGTCCATCAGCACGAGCTCCGCCCCCTTCACCAGGGCGCGGGCGATCGCGGTGCGCTGCTGCTGGCCGCCCGAGAGCTCGAGCGGCCGCCGCTGCAGATAGGGCTCGAGGCGCAGCAGCCGCGCCGCCTCGGCGACGCGGCGCTCGATCTCCGGCTGCCGCTTGCCGGCGACGCGGAGCGGGGAGGCGATGTTCTCGAAGACCGAGAGCGTCGGGTAGTTGATGAATTGCTGGTAGACCATGGCGACGCTGCGCCGCCGCACCGGCACGCCCGTGACGTCGCGCCCATTGGCCAGCAGCCGCCCGGTGGTGGGCCGGTCGAGCCCCGCCATCAGGCGCAGCAGCGTGGTCTTGCCGGCCAGCGTCCGGCCGAGCAGCACGTTGAGCGAGCCGGGGGCGAGGAGGAGCGAGGTCGGGTGCAGCTCCGTCTCCGCGCCAACGGTGCGCGAGACCGCCTGCAGCTCGAGGCTCACAGCGGGTCCTCCGCGGCGGCGGGGCGGGGCAGGGCGCCGGCCCCGGGGCGGCGGGCCGCCATCCATTCCTCGAGGGAAGCGGCCTCCCCCGGGGAGAGGCGGAGGCCGAGCTTGGTGCGCCGCCACAGCACGTCGGCAGCCTCGCGCGCCCATTCGCGCTCCATCTGGTACGCCACCTCCCGCTCCGTCAGGTCGGCGCCGAAGCGCCGCCCCAGGTCCTCCGGCCTCCTGGCATCGCCGAGCAGCGCCGCCGCCCGGGTACCGTAATGGCGCACCAGCCTGCGCGCATGGCGGGGGTCGAGGAAGGGGTAGCGTGCGCGCAAGGCCGCGACTTGCGCCCCGGCACCGTCCCAGGGGAAGTCGCCGCCCGGCAGCGGCGCCTGCGCGGTCCAGGGCGCGCCGGCGCCGGGGAAGGCGCCGGCCAGCCTCGCCAGCGCGGCCTCCGCCAGGCGCCGGTAGGTGGTGATCTTGCCGCCGAAGACGGAGAGCAGCGGGGCGCGGCCCGGCCCGTCCTCCAGGGTCAGCACGTAGTCCCGCGTCGCCTCCTGCGCCTTGGAGGCGCCGTCATCGTAGAGCGGGCGGATGCCGGCATAGCTCCAGACCACCTGGTCCGGCGTCACCGGCCGGCGGAAATACGCGCTGACCGCGGCGCAGAGATACTCGGTCTCGCCGCTGGAGATGGCGGCGGCGCCGGGGTCGCCGGAGAACTCCTCGTCGGTCGTGCCGATCAGGGTGAAGTCGTCCTCATAGGGGATGGCGAAGCAAATGCGGCCATCGGCGTTCTGGAAGATATAGCAGCGCTCGTGCCGGTAGAGGCGGGGCACCACGATGTGGCTGCCCTTCACCATGCGGACCCGCGCGGGGGCGCTGCTGCCCGCGACCTTCGACAGCACTTGGCCGACCCAGGGCCCGGCGGCGTTCACCAGCACCCGGGCGCGCGCCTCGGCCGCCGTGCCGGTGGCAAGGTCGCGATAGGTGATCCGCCATTCCGCGCCCTCCCGCCGCGCCGCGGTGCAGTGGGTGCGGGTCAGGATGGTGGCGCCCCGGTCCGCCGCGTCGCGGGCGTTCAGCACGACCAGCCGGGCATCCTCCACCCAGCAATCGGAATACTCGAAGCCGCGCGTGAATTCCGGGCGCAGCGCTTCCCCCGCCGCGTCGCGGCGAAGGTCGAGCCCGCGCGTCGGCGGCAGCAGGCGCCGCCCGCCGAGATGGTCGTAGAGGAAGAGGCCGAGGCGCAGCAGCGGCCAGGGCCTGAGGCCACGGTGATAGGGCAGCACGAAGCGGAGCGGCCAGACGATGTGCGGGGCCGCCCGCAGCAGCACTTCGCGCTCCACCAGCGCCTCCCGCACCAGGCGGAACTCGTAGTGCTCCAGGTAGCGCAGCCCGCCATGGATGAGCTTGGTGGAGGCGGCGGAGGTGGCGCCGGCGAGGTCGCCCTGTTCCAGCAGCAGCACGGAGAGGCCGCGCCCGGCCGCGTCGCGGGCGATGCCGCAGCCATTCACGCCGCCGCCGATGACCGCGAGGTCATGGGGTTCGCCGCTGCCGGCCACCTTGCCTCCCGCCCTTGTTGGGCAGAAGAGTGGCCGGAAGCCAAACGCAAGGGCAAGCGAAAAAAGCGCGCGCGGCTCCGGCGTTATCCGGTTTCGGTTTCTGCCGGTTCGCTTTCGCTTTCCTCCGCGGGGTCGCCCACCACCTCGATGTCCGTGCCGGCCGCCCGGCAGGCGGCGGCGAAGCGGGCGGGGGGCGGGCGGTCGGTCACGAAGGCGGCGAGCTGGCCGACATGGCCGATCCGAACGGGAGCGGAGCGGGCGAATTTGGTGGCGTCCGCCACCAGGATGGCGCGGCGGGCATTGCCCAGGATGGCGCGGGCGACGCGCACCTCCCGGTAGTCGAAGTCGAGCAGCGACCCGTCCTCATCCAGCGCGGAGGCGCCGATCACCGCGAAATCCAGCTTGAACTGCGAGACCAGGTCCACCGTGGGCTCGCCGACGATGCCGCCATCGGCGCGGCGCACCGGGCCGCCGGCGACGATGACCTCGACGCCCGGGCTCGGCAGCAGGATGGAGACGACGTGGATGTTGTTCGTCACCACCAGCAGGTTGCGCCGGGCGGCCAGGGCGCGCGCCACCTCCTCGGTGGTGGTGCCGATGTTGATGAAGAGGGAGGAGCCGTCCGGGATCAGCGCCGCGGCGCGCTCGCCGATCCGGCGCTTGGCCTCGCCGGCCAGGGCGCGGCGGGCCTCATAGGCCATGTTCTCGACGCCGGAGGCAAGCAACGCGCCGCCATGGACCCGCGCCAGCAGGCGGCGGTCGCAGAGCTCGTTCAGGTCACGGCGGATGGTCTGCGGGGTGACCTCGAAGCGGGCGGCGAGCAGCTCGACCGAGACGCGGCCGACCTCGCTTGCGATCTGCAGGATCTGTTGCTGGCGGGGCGGCAGGGCGACGCTGTCCATGGGTGAAGGGTAGCGTGCGAAGCCGGCTCCTGTGCATGGGGCCGGGGGCGCATGCGGGCGGGCCCCGGGCGCAGCGCGGGAGACCTCACCCGACCCGCAGCAGCCCCGGCCCGTTCACCCGTAGCCAAGCCACCGCGGCATCCCGATGCGGCGTCAGCCGGGCCACATGCGCCCAGAACCGCGCCGAGTGGTTCAGCTCCTTCAG
This sequence comes from Crenalkalicoccus sp., assembly GCA_035640795.1. Lineage (GTDB taxonomy): Bacteria > Pseudomonadota > Alphaproteobacteria > Acetobacterales > Acetobacteraceae > DASQVL01. Next base: position 5,587 of record DASQVL010000486.1, read on the forward strand.
GTGCGCCACCTCATGCGCCACCACGTAGTCCAGCACCCAGTCCGGGGCCATCACCAGGCGCCAGGAGAAGGCGAGCGTGCCGTCCGGCGCGCAGGAGCCCCAGCGGCTCCGCGTGTCCTTCAGCTTCACCGCCTTCGGCCGCACGCCGAGCGCCGCGGCATGGCCGGCCACCAGCGTGCCGATGCGCCGCCGCGCCTCCGCCCGCAGGAAGCTGCCGAGCTGGGCGGAAACCTGCTCCGCCTGCCCGCCCACGATGATGGCCCCCGGCTCCAGCCGCGCCGCGGCCATGCCGGGCAGGCGCCGGACCAGGTGCGGCACGCCGCCGAGCGGCACCTCGGACCCCTCCCTGAGGGCGATGTGCGGGGAGAGGGCGGCCAGCCGCTCGCGCACCCAGGCGGCGTGGGTGTTGAGCAGCGCCATGCCGGCGCGGCGGCCGGCGCGCGGCGGCAGAGTGACCACGACCTCCCCGGCCCGGGCATCGATGCGAAGCGAGACGCGGCGGGCGCGGGTGGAGCGGCGCCAACGCACCGGGCAAGTGATCGGCGCCGCCTGCGCGACCCCCGGCAGGTCCACCGTCTCGGCTTCGGTCTGATCCATTGCGCGAAGATGGCCCGGCGGCCAGGGCCGGTTCAACATCTTGACACCCTTCGTTGCGGAACGGACCTGCCACGGCGGGGAGAGCGGCGTGAAGGGCCTTGCTCTACAGGGGCTTAGGCGCAACACGGCCATTGCGCGGGCGCCGCCGGCCCCGCGGCGTCTCAAAAACCGGCTTCGGTCAGCAGCGCGCGGACGCCGCTCCACATGATCTCGATGCCGATACAGAGCAGGATGAAGGCGGAGAGTCGCGTCAGCACCCTGGTCCCGGTCGCGCCGAGCCGCGCCGAAACGTCGGAGGCGAAGCGATAGGAGGCATAGACCGTCACGGCGATGGCCAGCAGGCCGGCGATGGCCGCCCCGGCGAGCATCACCAGGTGGCTGAGGCTGTCCGGCGCCACAGGCCGGCGGCTGCCGAAGGTGATCGCCACCGTTATGGAGCCCGGGCCCACCGTCAGCGGCATGGTCAGGGGGTAGAAGCTGTCGGGCAGCGCCGCCCGCTCCTGGGTGGCGCTTTGCGCGGTGCGGAGGTCCTCCGGCTCCTCGCCGCTGGTCAGCAGCTTCCAGCCCGTGGCGGCGATGACCAGCCCGCCGGCGACGCGCACCACCGGCAGGGTCAGGCCGAAGAAGGTCAGGATATGGGACCCGATCAGCAGGGAGCCGAGCAGCAGCAGGAAGCCGTTCACAGCAACGCGTCCGGCCAGGGTGTGCCGCTCCTGGCCCGTGCAGCGGCGGGTCAGGCTCAGGAAGACCGGCGCATTGCCGAGCGGGTTCACCACCGGGAACAGCCCGGCGAAGACGAGCAAGGCGGTGTTGACGATTTCGCTCACCGGACCGCCACCGGGATCACGTCCGTGGGCCGCGTCATCCCGGCAGGCGCTTCAGCTCCAGCTCGACGAAGGAGAGGGGGCCGGGCCCGGCATTGATGACATTGTGCTCCACTCCCGCCGGCCGCGAGTAGGAAATGCCCGCCCGCAACTCGGCCGTGGCGGTCCCGCCTCCCGGCAGCTCCAGCAGCAGGGACCCGTCGGTCACCGGCACGACCACGTAGTGGAAGCCGTGGCGGTGCCACCCCGTCTCGGCGCCCGGCGCGAAGTCCCAGCGCGTCACGCGCAGCTCCGCATCATCCTGCTGGACGGTCGCGACCGCGGGCTCCCGGCAGCGCAGCGGGACGCCGCTCATTCGGCGGCGCGCGCGGCGGAGAGGCCCGGAAGCGGCAGCGCGCCCGCCGCCTGCCAGGCGGCCCAGACCGCCTCGGCCTGGGCCGGCGCCAGTGGCAGGTGCGGCGGGCGGATGGTGCGCCAGCCATCATCCCCCCTGCTGCGGGCGATGATCTCGCGGAGGCCCGGGATCAGCGCCACGCTGGTCGCGGCGCGGCGCGTCGCCGTCAGCACCGCCTGCGCCGCGTCGGCCTCCGGCCCCGTGCGCCTCGCATAGACCACGCCGCCCCAGGGGCAGTTCGCGTTGGACGCGGCGGTGATGCAGCCGGCGCCGCCATCGGCGAGGATCCGCTGCACGAATTCGTCGGAGCCCGAATAGACCTCGAAGCCCTCCGCCCCGAAGGCGTCCACCATCGCCTTCATGTTCGCGTAGTCGCCGCCGCTGTCCTTGATGCCGCGCACCGCGCCGGGAAACGCCTTCAGCAGCCGCCCGATCAGGTCGAGGCTGAACGGCACCGCCGATTGCTGCGGGAAATGGTAGAGGTAGAGCGCGACGTCGCCGCCGACCCGCTGGATCACCTCGGCGAACCAGGCGAAGAGCCCGTCATCGGACGGGTTCTTGTAATAGAAGGGCGGCAGCACCAGCACGCCCCGGCAGCCGAGCGACCGCGCATGCAGCGTCAGCTCCACCGTGTCCGAGAGGCTCGGGCAGCCGGTCCCCGGCATCATGCGCGCGGCTGGGATGCCGCGGGCGACCAGCCCCTCCAGGATCGCCTTGCGCTCGCCGAGGCCGAAGCTGTTCGCCTCCCCCGTCGTGCCGAGCACGCCGAGCCCGTTGCACCCGTTCGCCAGCAGCCAGCGGCAATGCGCCGCCATGCGCGCCGGATCCGGCGCCAGGTCGGGCGTCATGGCGGTGAGCACGGCGGCGTTGATGCCGCCGAACAGCGCATTCCTCATCGCGCGGCGTCTCCTTCCCGGTCAGGATTGGCGCGGCGCGGCATCTGCCCGGGCCAGCGCACCAGATGGTCCTCGAAGTCGCCGGCATCGCGTTCCCTGACCGCCCGGCCGCGGACGGAGACGCCGGCCCGGTGCACCGTCTCCGGATCGCCGGAGACCAGCGGGTGCCACCATTGCAGCTTCTTGCCCTCCGCGAGCAGCCGGTAGGCGCAGGAGGGTGGCAGCCAGTCCAGCTGGCGTACCCGCGCCGCGGTCAGCCGCACGCAGTCCGGCACCCATTTCCGGCGATTGGCGTAGTCCGCGCAGCGGCAGGTCTCGAGGTGCAGCAGCCGGCAGGCGACGTTGGTGAAGGCGAGGCGCCCGGTCTCCTCGTCGCGCAGCTTGTGCAGGCAGCAGCGGCCGCAGCCATCGCAGAGCGATTCCCACTCGGCGCGCGTCATGCGCTCGAGCGGCTTGGTTTCCCAGAAGGGGGGCTCGGCGGGCACACGCGGAGCCTAGTCCCGCTTCCGGCGCAGCGCCAGGAAGCCCCCGGCGCGCAGCGCTAGGAAGCCCCCGCCGCGGAGCGCCAGGAAACCCCCGGTGCAGAGCAGCAGCGCCACCGCGAAGACCGAGAGCGCCGCGCCGATGCCGCCCGCCGCCGCGGCGGCGCCGGAGACCGCCTGCAGCACCGCCGCGCCACCGAAGAAGGCGATGTTCTGGGCGGAGAGGGCGCGGCCCGTCTGCTCTGGCGGCACCGCCGCGCGCACCAGGGAGAAGGCCAGCACCTGGAAGGCGATGATCAGCCCGAAGGCGACCAGCAGCACCGCATCGAAACCCGCCGGCAGCATGGGCAGGCCGAGCGCCTGCGCGAGCGGCCCGCCGGGACCCCCCGCCACCAGCAGCAGGATCAGCCCGGCCACCAGGAAATGGCTGCCCGCCATGAGCGCGACCGGATGGCCCACCGCCCGGTGCACGGCGCCGGCAATGGCCGGCCCCACCACCAGCGCCGCGGTGCAGGCCAGCAGCACGTTGCCCGCGGCCAGGCGGGAGAGCCCCTTCACCTCCATCAGCCAGGGCCCGCCCCACAGCCCCCGCACGCCGAGCACCACGGCGAAGCTCGCAAAGGCGAAGACCATGAGCGGCCGCAGCGCCGGGGAGACGGCAATGGCCAGCACCTGCCCGGCATCCCGCCAGAGCGGGTGGGTGCCGCGCCGCGGCGGCGGCGGCTGGCGCACGGTGAGTGCGACGGCCAGGAAGGCGAAGCCGGCGAGGCAAGCGGCGGCCCAGTACCCGGCCCGCCAGCCCTGCCACTCCACCAGCGCGGCGAGCGGGCTCGCCGAGAGCAGCATGCCGGAATTGCCCACCGCCTGGATGATGCCGGACCAGACCGCGAAGCCGGCCGCCCCGGTCTCCCGCGCCGCGAAGGTGATGGGGCACATCAGCATGCCGGAACAGCCGATGCCGAGGACGACCTGCGCCGCCAGCATGGCATGCGACCCCGGCGCCAAGGCTGCCAGCACCGCGCCGAATGCGGCGATCGCCAGCAGGGCGAGTGCCGTCCGCCGCACCCCCCAGCGGTCCAGCCCGACGCCGACCGGCACCATGGCCAGGGCGAAGGCGGCCGGGAAGGCGCCGGTGATCGCCGCCAGCCCCTCCGGCGAGAGGCCGAGGTCGCGCCCCAGCACGTCCGCCGCGACGGCCGGCAGGGTGCGCACCGCGTTGGAGAAGACATGCCCCAGGGCAAGCGCCAGGATCGGCACGGCGAGGGCGGCCCCGCGGGCCGCGCCGGACGGCACGGCCTCGATACGCGCGCTCATCGAAGCCGGGCCTAGTTCCGGAACATCTTGCCCGGGTTGAGGATGCCGCGCGGGTCGAGCGCCGCCTTCACGCTGCGCATCACGGCCAGCGCCTCCGGCCCGTGCTCCTGCTCCAGGAACTCCCGCTTGCCGAGGCCCACGCCATGCTCGCCCGAGCAGGTCCCGCCCAGCGCCATGCCGCGCGCCACGATCCGCCGGTCCATGTCCCAGGCGCGCTCCAGCGCCTCCGGGTCCTGCGGGTCGTAGAGCACCATCTGGTGGAAATTGCCGTCGCCCACATGGCCCACGATGCAGGTGACGTGGCCCAGCGCCTCGGCCTCCTGCTTCGCGCCGAGCAGCGCCTCGGCGAGGCGGGAGATGGGGACGCAGATATCGGTGGTCAGCGCCTTCCAGCCCGGCTTCAGGGCGAGGCCCGCCCAGTAGGCGTCGTGCCGCGCCTGCCACAGCCGGTTGCGCCGCTCCGCCTCGGTCTCCCAGGCGAAGCCGGCACCGCCATGCTCCCCGGCGATCGCCTGCACCGCCTCGGCCTGCTCGGCGACACCCGCGCGGCTGCCGTGGAATTCCAGGAACAGGGTCGGCGCCGGCCGGTATTCCTCGAGCTTCGAGTGGCGGATGCAGGCCTCCATCATGTCGGCATCGAGAAGCTCGATCCGCGCCACCGGGATGCCGGCCTGCATGGTGGCGATCACGGTGTTGACCGCCGCGGCCAGGTCGGGGAACTGGCAGACCGCGGCCGACATCGCCTCCGGGATGCCGTGCAGCCGGAGCCGGATGCGGGTGATGACGCCGAGCGTGCCCTCGCTGCCGATGAGGAGGCGCGTCAGGTCGTAGCCATTGGCGGCCTTGCGCGTCCGCCCGCCCGTCTCGATCACCCGGCCATCGGCCAGCACCACCTCGAGCCCCAGCACGTTGTCGCGGATGGTGCCGTAGCGCACCGCATTGGTGCCCGAGGCGCGGGTCGCGCACATGCCGCCCAGGGTGCAGACGCTGCCCGGGTCCACCGGGAAGAACAGCCCCTGGTCGCGCAGATGCGCGTTCAGCTGCTGGCGGGTGACGCCCGGCTCCACCACGCAGTCCATGTCCTCGGGGTTCACCTCGAGGATCCCGGTCATCCGGCTGAGGTCGAGGGAGAGCCCGCCGCGCACCGGGTTCACATGGCCTTCCAGGCTGGTCCCGGCGCCGAAGGGGGTGACCGGCACGCGGTGGTGGTGGCAGAGGGCGAGCAGGCGGCTCACCTCCTCGGTCGTCTGCACGAAGGCGACGGCGTCCGGCAGGGTGGGGATGGTGCTGTCCTCGCCTTTGGCGTGCTGTTCCCGCACCGTCGCATTCACTGACAGGCGCTCGCCCAGGATCTCCCGCGCGCTGGCGATGACGGCGGCGATGCCGGGGCCGGCCTGCGCGCCGGAGTGCATGACGTTCATGGCGGCTCCTCCCGCGAAGAGCGGAGTAACACGCCGCCCGCCGCGCGGGAACCGCGCCGCCGCGATGGCGGCGCCCGCGCGGGACGCCCTCGGCGAAGCGGCTGCGGCGGCCCGCATGCGCCGGCGCCGCTCCAGGCCGGACGGGCCCGCCGGCCGCTTAACCGGGGCGCCATCATTTCGCATTAGATCGCATCCCCACGCGCGGCCGGTTCCCGCGCGGAGGAGGGAATCGCATGGCCGTGGGTGTCATCGCCCGGCTGACGATCGGGCAGAAGCTCCTGGGCAGCGCGGCGCTGGCCTCGCTCGTCACCCTGGGGCTCGCCGTGGATTCGTACGCCAACCTGGAGCGGATCGGGACCGCCCTCGACCGCGCCGAGCGTTCGGCCGCCGTCGCGCTGGCAGCCGATACGGCGACGCGGCAGCTCAGCGCGATGCGCCATGCCGCGCTGTCCAGCCGCCTGACGCAGGACGAGGCGGCCTTGCGCGAGCAGGGCGGCCGGCTGGACGCCGCCATGCAGGCGCTGCTCGCCGCCCTGGATGGCGCAATCAGCGCCTCCCGGATCGAGGAGAACCAGCGCGACCTGCAGCGCGCGCGCGCTGCGGCCGAGCGGTACCACGCGGCGATGCGGGAGATCATGGCGCTGCGGGGCGAGCACCTGCGCGGCCGCGCCACGCTGATGTTCAACGAGGGGCCCAGGCTCTCGAAGGAGTTGAACGCGCTGATCGCCCTGCCCGAACTGGCCGAGGCGCCGCGCGGGGAGGAACTGCGCGAGCGGCTGCGCGAGACCGACCTCGCGCTCACCGACCGCCGCACCTCCGGCTTCCGCTACCTCGCGGCGGAGGAGCCCGAGCAGGTGGCGCGCGGCGCCGCCGCCGGCCAGCG
>DASQVL010000487.1:0-2215 GCA_035640795.1 Crenalkalicoccus sp.
CGCAGGCTCTGCTGGACCGTCCGCTCGGCGAGCACCTGCTGCCCCGCCGGCGACAACTGCGCGAGCGTCGCCTGCAGCAGCGCCGGGTAATGTTCCCATTGCGAGTGGGCGATGATGTGCGTGAGACGTTCCAGGAATTGCGTGATCACGGCCTGCTCGCGGGGCGTGGCCAGAGCCGGTTTCGGAGCGGGACGGGGCGGCGGTCTCACGATCTGTCATCGTCTCCTGAACCAGACGGTACCACGCCGATGATCGCGGGGCGCAACCAATCGGCGCTGGATTTGCGCAATTTCGCTGAAATCCCCGTGAAGGTTGCGCCGCGGCACCCCGCTCGCCTCCGCCGTGCAGACCGGGTAGAAGCGCCGCTCCCATGATCCCGGCGCCTCTTCACCTCGCGGGCGAGCGGCTGATGCTCGACCCGGCCGGGGTGCTCGCCTGGCCGGCGCGCCGCCTGCTCGCCGTTGCCGACCTCCACCTGGAGAAGGGCAGCCACTTCGCCGCCGCGGGCCGCTTCGTGCCCCCCTACGACACGCGGGAGACGCTGGCGCGGCTCGCCGCCGCGCTCCGGCGCTGGCGCCCGGCCCGGCTGGTCGCCCTCGGCGACAGCTTCCACGACCCGCACGGCGCAGAGCGGCTCTCCGCCGCGGATGCCGCCCTGCTGCGCCATGCACTGGACGGCACCGAGGTGGTGTGGGTGCTGGGCAACCACGACCCGCTGCCGCCGGAAGGCCTGCCCGGGCAGGCGGTCCCGTCCTGGCAGGAAGGCCCGATCGCCTTCCGCCACCAGTCGCGCCCCGGCGCCCTCGCCGGCGCCGAGGTCTCCGGCCATTTCCACCCGAGGGGCACCATGCCGACGCGCTGCGGCGGCGTGACGCGGCCCTGCTTCGTCGCCGATGCGCGGCGCCTGCTGCTGCCCGCCTTCGGGGCCTATGCGGGCGGGCTGGATGCCGGCGATCCCGCCATCGCCGGGCTGTTCCCGCGCGGCGCGCGGCTCTTCCTGCTCGGGCGGGACCGGCTGTTCAGCCGGCCCGCCGGCCCCGCGCGGCGCGCGGAGCCGGCCTGACTGCGCTTATACCGGGCTCATGAAGTGCTGACGCACGACATGCCTCAAGCACCGGCGGCGAAGTTCGGAATCGGGACACTAGCGCATTTTCAGGCGAAGTGTGCGCGGTTCGCCGTAGAAAATGCGCCAAATACAAGGGCTAGAGCGCTTTCGCCGTGCACGCGCACGGTGAAAACGCTCTAGGGAAAGAGCACGCCACCCAGCACGTGGATGATGCCGTTGGTGGCCGGCACGTCCGCCTGCACCACCGGCGCCGCCGGCGTCACCACCAGCCCGGCCGCGCCGACGCCGCCCGTCCCCGCGCCGGGCGCGGGGTTCGCGACCGTCACCGGCTGGCCCGGCGCCGCGCTCACCAGCAACGGCTGGCCGTTCTCCGTCGACAGTTGCTGCTGCCCGCCGGTCAGCGAGGCCAGGGTCAGCGCGCGGCCCGGCACGATGTAGTACTGCACGAAGCCGCGCAGCCGCACCGGGTCCTGGCCCGTGCTCGGCACCACGCCGCCGCCGCCGCTCTGGCCGCCGCCACTACCGGTGCTGCTCTCCTGGGTGATTTCGGCGAGGCGGGCGGCGGGCGCCAAGGTGAAGGCCTGGTCGGTCGGGGCGAACACCGTCATCGGCCCCGGGCCGCGCAGTCTCTCGGTCAGGCCCGCCTGCTGCACCATGGTGATGAACTGGGTGAAGCGGCCATCCGCCGCCAGGGTGTCGATCACGGTGCGCATCTGCGCCCGGGCCGGCCGGATGGCGCCGCCCAGCGCGACCCCGCCCGCCGCGACCAGCACGCCGCGCCGGTTCCACGTTTCCATGCCACGCTCCTTTCGAGTTCGGGGCCGGAACGCGAGAGCGCCGACGCGGTTCGCGGCGCAGCCCGACCGTCGCGCAACGGCGCATCGCACCTACATCGGGCGGATGGACGCGCCCGTGCTCCTCTGGTTCCGCCAGGATCTCCGGCTTGCCGACAATCCCGCCCTCGCTGCCCTGGGCGACCGGCCGGTGCTGCCGGTCTTCGTGCTGGACGACGCCGCGGCGGGCGCCTGGGCTTATGGCGGCGCCGCGCGCTGGTGGCTGCGCGGCAGCCTCGCCGCGCTCGGTGCCGATCTCGCCGCGCGCGGCGCGCCGCTTGTTCTCCGCCGCGGCCGGGCGGAGGCGCTGATCCCG
>DASQVL010000488.1:0-8750 GCA_035640795.1 Crenalkalicoccus sp.
CGTCGCGGCGGCGGCGCCGAGCAGGGTGGCGCGCCGGGTGACAGCGGCGTGCGGCGGGTGCGGGGCGGTCATCGCCCTAGCTTGGGGCGGCGGCGGCGCAGTTCAAAGCGAGCCGTGTGGGCGGGGGCCCGCCGCGCGCCGCGGCGGCCATTCGGCCGCTCGGCCCGCTTCGCAGGCGGCAAGTCAGGATTTACGCAAGTCGGCAAAACCGCCGCCAGCGCGGCGCCCTTCGGATCGGAAAACCAGCCTTTGTTTTCAGTGGCCTGCTGGTCCGCTCCGTTCGCCGCTGAAGCGGCGAACTCCGCGGGCAGGACACTAGAAGATGCTCTCCAGGATCCGCGTGATCGGGTTGCTGCTGCGCTCGCGCTGGATGATCGGCGTCTCGCCCTCCCCGGCCGAGCGGCCGAGGGCCGCGTTCTCGCGCAGCCGCTGGGCCTCCCGCCGCGCATCCACGGGCACGCCGGGCTGCTCCTGCTCCCGCCAGAACATGAGCCGGTCCACGAAATTGCGGTCGTCGCGGGAGAGCTTCAGGCTCTCCTCGTCCACCCGCTGGCGGATGTCGCCGCCGGCCGGCCGGCCGGCCTGGGAGAGCAGCGCGCTCTCGCCCGCGCTCGGGCGGCCGACGGCGCTGTCCTGGGTGAGCACGGCGCCGGGGACCAGCGTCGCCTCCGCCTGGTCGCGCACGGTCAGCTCCTGCGGGCGGACCGCGCCGGGGCGGGGCACCGGCAGCTGGCCCAGCGCCGGCGGCATGGAGAGGGGCGCGCGCGTCGTCACCTGGAACTCGTCCGGCGCGTCGCGGGTGAAGCCGAAGGTGCGCTGCGTATCCGGCCCGCAGCCGGCGAGCAGGGCGAGGGTGGCGAGGCCGAGCAGCGGCGCCGTGGCGCGGGATCTCATGCGCCGCCCTCTCTAGCGGCCGGCGCGCGCCGGAACAAGGCATCCGCGATCAGCACGGCGACGCCGCAGACGATGCCGGCATCGGCGAGGTTGAACACGTACCAGTGCCAGCCCCAGGCCTGCACATCCACGAAATCCACCACCGCGCCGAAGCGCAGCCGGTCCAGGAGGTTGCCCAGCGCGCCGCCGATGACCGCGCCGAGCGCGGCGGCGACGAAGCGGGTCTCCGCCCGCGCCATCCAGCGCAGCAGGAAGAGCGCGATGGCGGCCGCGCCGAGGGCCAGCAGCAGGCGGTTCAGCGGCCCCTCACCGGAGAGCAGGCCGAAGGTGACGCCCCGGTTCCAGACCATGGTGAGGTCGAGCGCGAAGGGCCCGGCCGCGAGCACGGGGACCGAGTGCAGCTCCGGCAGGCGGAGCCCGTCCAGGATCCACCGCTTGCTCGCCTGGTCGGCGAGGAAGAGCAGCAGCGCCACCGGCAGGCCTACCCGGAGCGCCCCGCGCGGCGCGGCGGCGGCGAGCGCCGCGGCACTGCTCATGCCGCTTCGCCCGGCAGCGCCTCGACCGCCGCCGCGCAGCGGAGGCAGAGGGTGGGGTGGCGGGCGGACTGGCCGACCTCCTCCAGCACCCGCCAGCAGCGCTCGCACTTCGTCCCCGGGGCGGGGGCGAAGGCGCAGGCATAGGTGTCGCCGCCGAACGCGCTCTGCACGGTGAAGGCGCCCTCCGGCGGCGGCGCGTCCGAGAGGGTGAGGCCGGAGGTGATGCTGATCTCCGCCCAGCGCTCGGCCGGCAGCAGGGGCAGGTCCGCATGCGGCAGGTAGAGGGTGGGGGCGGCCTGCAGGGAGGCGCCGATCTGCCCCGCCGCCCGCGCCTGCTCCAGCGCCCCGGTCACCGCCCGGCGGATATCGCGGATCTTGGCCCAGACCGCGCCGAGGGCGGGGTCGCGCCACTCCTCCGGCAGCTGCGGGAAGTCGTGCAGGTGGATGCTGTCCTCCTCCGAGGGGAAGCGGGCGAGCCAGGCTTCCTCGGCGGTGAAGACCAGGACCGGCGCGAGCCAGGCGGTGAGGCAGCGGTGCAGCGCGTCCAGCACCGTGCGCGCGGCGCGGCGGCGCGGGCTGTCCGCCGGGTCGCAGTACAGGCTGTCCTTGCGGATGTCGAAGTAGAAGGCCGAGAGGTCGGCGGCGCAGAAGGCGTGGATCTCGGGATAGACGCCGGTCCAGTCATGGGTGTGCACGGCCTGGCGAAGGCGGCGGTCGAGCTCGGTCAGCCGGTGGAGCACCCAGCGCTCGAGCTCGGGCAGCTCGCCGTAAGGCACGCGCTCGGCCTCCGTGAAGCCGGCCAGGTTGCCGAGCAGCCAGCGCAGCGTGTTGCGGATGCGCCGGTAGAGCTCCGCCTGCTGCTTCAGGATTTCCGGCCCGATGCGCTGGTCCTCGGTGACGTCGGTGTTCATCACCCAGAGGCGGAGGATGTCGGCGCCGTACTGCTTCGTGACCTCCTGCGGGGCGGTGACGTTGCCGAGCGACTTCGACATCTTCCGCCCCTGCTCGTCCAGCGTGAAGCCGTGGGTCAGCACCGCCTTGAAGGGGGCGACGCCCCTGGTGCCGACGCTTTCGAGCAGCGAGGAATGGAACCAGCCGCGATGCTGGTCGGAGCCTTCCAGGTAGAGATCGGCCGGGAAGGGCAGGTGGTGCTCCGGCAGGACGAAGGCGTGGGTCGAGCCGCTCTCGAACCACACATCCACGATGTCCATCACCTGCTCATAGGCCGCCGGGTCGCGGCCCGGCCCGAGGAAGCGGGCGGCGGCGCCGGGCTTGTACCAAGCATCCGCGCCTTCCTCGGCGAAGGCTCGGGTGACGCGCTCCAGCACCTCGGGGTCGCGCAGCACCTCGCCGCTCGCGCGCTCCACGAAGACCGGGATGGGCACGCCCCAGGCGCGCTGGCGGCTGATGCACCAGTCGGGCCGCGCGGCGACCATGGCATGCAGGCGGTTGCGCCCGGCCTCCGGCACGAAGTCCGTCACCATGATGGCGTCCAGCGCCTTGGTGCGGATGCGGTTGGCGTCGTCGAGCGCGATGAACCATTGCGGCGTCGCGCGGAAGATGACGGGCTGCTTGCTGCGCCAGGAATGCGGGTAGCTGTGGGTGAGCTTCCCCCTGGCGACCAGGGTGCCGCAGGCCTCGCAGGCGGCGTAGATCGCGGCATGCGCCTTGAAGACGTGCAGGCCCGTGAAGCCCGGGGCGTGGGCGGTGAAGGTGCCGTCGTCATTCACCGTCTCGGGCACCGCAAGGCCGTGGGCGCGGCCGAGGTTGAAGTCGTCCTCGCCATGGCTGGGCGCGATGTGGACGAAACCGGTGCCGGCCTCGGTGGTGACGAAGTCGCCGGGGAGGAGCGGGACGGGGAAGTCGTAGCCGCCCCGGGCCTCCGCCCAGCCGTGCAGCGGGTGCCAGGCCGTGACGTCGTTGAACAGGTCCTTGCCCAGCCCGACCCGTTGGACGGTGTGGGCCGCGAGACCGGCATCCCTGGCCAATTGCGGCAGCAGAGCAAGCGCAATGATGAGCCGCTCGCCGACGCGGAGATGACTGTCCGCCGCGACGCCGTCCACGTGCAGGACGGCGTACTCGATCTCAGGCCCGTAGGCGACGGCGCGGTTCCCGGGAATCGTCCAGGGCGTCGTCGTCCAGATGACGACGCTGGCGCCCTGGAGATCAAGGGGGTCCTGCCGGCGGCCCGCGCCGGCCGCGCCCTGCACCCTGAACCGCGCCCAGAGCGTCGGCGAGACGTGGTCGTGATACTCGATCTCGGCCTCGGCCAGCGCCGTCTTCTCGACCGGGCTCCACATGACCGGGCGCAGGCCGCGATAGAGCGACCCGTTCAGCAGGAACTTGCCGATCTCCCCGGCGATCGCCGCCTCGGCCGGGAGATCCATCGTCGCGTAGCGGTTCGCCCAGTCGCCGAACACGCCGAGGCGCTGGAACTCCATCCGCTGCACATCCAGCCAGTGCGCGGCATAGGCGCGGCACTCGGCGCGGAATTCCAGCACCGGCACGCTGTCCTTGTCCCGCCCGCCCTGGTACCTGCCCTTCGGGTTGCGGTACTCCTCCTCCACCTTCCACTCGATGGGCAGGCCGTGGCAGTCCCAGCCGGGGACGTAGTCGGCATCCATGCCCGACATCTGCCGGGCGCGGTTGATCACGTCCTTCAGGATCTTGTTCAGGGCGTGGCCGATGTGCAGGGGCCCGTTGGCGTAGGGCGGGCCGTCATGCAGGACGAATTTCGGCCTGCCGCGGGACTGCTCGCGCAGCCGCCGCCAGAGGTCGAGGCGCTGCCAGCGGGCGAGCCATTCCGGCTCCCGCTTCGGCAGGTCGCCGCGCATGGGGAAGGGGGTCTCGGGCAGGAAGACGGTGCCGCGATAGTCGCGGGTCGCGGGGGCGTCGGCGGCGCTGTCGGGCATGGGGGCCTCGGGCAGAGGGCGGCGGTGGCGGGCGCGGGCGGTCCCGGCCCTCGGCCGCCCTCAGCGGCGGCGGAGGACCGGGCCGGGAATTCGGAGGGTCGCCGACCGCAGCATGCCGGGGTTATGGGGAGGGGAGGGTAGGGGGGTCAAGCACGCTGGGGGGTCAAGTGCGCTGGCTGGCCGCGCCGCCGCCGCCCGGCCGCCGGCCCTGGGCGAGGGGGGCGGGCCGCGGCGGCGCTTCAGCCACCATTAAGCCCCCTCCGGCAGGATGCCCTCGTGTGCCGCGCCGCCGCTGTGACGCGGCCGAGGGGAAAAGCCCATGTCCACACTAGTGCTCGAACTGCGTCCGGGCGACATGATGGTCGTCAACGGCGCGCCGATCCGCTTCCGCAACCGCACGCGCATCGAGCTGGCGGCCAAGGCCCGCTTCCTGTTCGGCAAGCAGCTGATGCCGCCCGAGGGCGCGACCACGCCGGCGCGGCGCATCTATTTCGCGCTGCAGACCGCTTATATCGGGACGGAGGAGGAGCGCGCCGGCGGCCTCGCCGCGGCGCGAGGGCTGATCGCCGACTTCCAGGAGGCGACCACCTCCAGGAGCGCGCGCGCCCTGCTGGCCGAGGCGCTGGCGCTGGCCGAATCGGATGACTGCTACCGCGCCCTGAAGCTGGCGCGCCGGGTGATGTGGCATGAGGCGGAGGTGCTGGGCCTGCCGCCACCCCCCTCCGCGCGCGCCGACGACCCGCCGCCCCGCCAGCCCTCGCGCGCCACGGCCTGGTGAGGCCGGGGGGCGGGACGTGTGTGCGGTTCGCCGCGGGACATGCGATCGGGAACAAGGTGCCAGGGCATTTCAGCGATGCACGGCACGGGCGAAATCGCCCTAGTGTCCTGCCCGCGAAGTTCGCTGCTTCAGCAGCGAGCGGAGCGGACCAGCAGGCCACTGAAAACAAAGGCTAGTGGACCGAGAACGAAGTCCGAAGGACTTCGGAATCGGGACACTAGCCGTGCAGCGCGCGCCAGGCCGCGACCAGCGCCGCGACGCCGGCGACCAGCTTGTAGAGCAGGTCCACCCAGGGCTGCAGGCGTTGCAGCAGGGTCGGCTGCGGCGGCGGGCGCGGCGGCTCGGGGCAGGGCATGGTCCCTAGGATATTATTCCTAGAACCCCGCCGCACGTACTTTCGCCTCCGGTCCCGCGCATTTGACGCTCCGCATCAGCGCGCCATAGAAGGCAGCGGAACGCTAATAAGCCGCGCGCCTGCCTGCTGTCCCGGCGCGCCCCGGGCCGGAGCCGAAGCCATGTCCATCATGCAGGATTCGCGGGAGGCGACGATGATCGGCCGCCGCTCGGACGGCACGCCCGTCCGCCGGCCGCTTTCGCCGCACCTGCAGGTCTACGACATGCTGCAGATGACGAGCGCGCTCTCGATCAGCAACCGCATCACCGGCGTGATCTGGTCGCTCGGGCTGGTGCTGCTGGTCTGGTGGCTGCTCGCCGCCGCCTCGGGGCCGGAGGCCTATGCGACGGCCGGCTGGTGGCTCTCCTCCTGGCTCGGCATCCTGGTGCTGTTCGGGATGAGCGCTGCGGCCTGGTTCCACACGCTGAACGGCATCCGCCACCTCGCCTGGGATGCCGGCTACGGTTACGACATCCCCTCCACCTACAGCAGCGGACGCGCCGTGCTGATCGGGACCGCGATCGCCACGGTGCTGACCTGGCTGATCGCCATCGTCTCCTGGCACTGAGCGCACCCATGGCCATCGACCGCGGCGCCGCCGCCACCCTCCGTTCCCCGCTCGGCCGCGTGCGCGGCCTCGGCTCCGCCCGCGGGGGGACGCATCACTGGTGGGTGCAGCGCGTCACCTCGATTGCGCTGCTCCCCCTCACCATATGGTTCGTGCTGTCGGCGGCCAGTCTCGCCGGCGCGGGCTATGTCGAGGCGGTGGCGTGGATCGGACGGCCCTGGAACGCGATCCTGCTGCTCTGCGCGATCGGGGTCAGCTTCTACCACACCGCCCTCGGCCTGCAGGTGGTCATCGAGGACTACGTCAACCAGGACTGGCTGAAGGTGGGTGGAATCCTGGCGACCCGCGCCATCTGCTGGCTGCTCGGCATCGCCGCGGCGCTGGCGGTGCTGCGCATCGCCGTCTGATACCGGTGTGCGTTTGTGTTGACCCACGAACGCCCTCGGATGCCGGCGCGGCCTCCGGCCGCTCAGCCTGCTTCGCGGGCCGCAGGTCAGGATCTATGCAGGGCGGTATGAGCTTCGGGCTGGAACGGGACGCATGAACGCGATCAATCGGGGCCCGCAGGGTCCCTCGAACGGCGCCTACCGCGTGGTGGACCACACCTATGACGTGGTGGTGGTGGGCGCCGGCGGCGCCGGGCTGCGCGCCACCTTCGGCATGGGGGCGGCCGGGCTGCGGACCGCCTGCGTGACCAAGGTGTTCCCGACCCGCAGCCACACCGTCGCCGCCCAGGGCGGCATCGGCGCCGCGCTCGGCAACATGGGCGAGGATGACTGGCGCTGGCACATGTACGACACCGTGAAGGGGTCGGACTGGCTCGGCGACCAGGACGCGATCGAGTACATGTGCCGGGAGGCGATCCCCGCCGTCATCGAGCTCGAGCACTACGGCGTGCCGTTCAGCCGGACCGAGGAGGGCAGGATCTACCAGCGCCCCTTCGGCGGCCACATGAAGAACTACGGCAAGGAGCCGGCGATGCGCGCCTGCGCCGCCGCCGACCGCACCGGCCACGCCATCCTGCACACGCTCTACCAGCAGGCGCTGAAGCATGAGTGCGAGTTCTTCGTCGAGTACTACGCCATCGACCTGATCATGGACGATGACGGCGCCTGCCGCGGCGTGGTCGCCTGGTGCCTGGAGGACGGCTCGATCCACCGCTTCCGCGCGCAGATGACGGTGCTGGCGACGGGCGGCTACGGCCGCGCCTACCTCTCCTGCACCTCCGCCCACACCTGCACGGGCGACGGCAACGCCATGGTGCTGCGCGCCGGCCTGCCCTGCCAGGACATGGAGTTCGTGCAGTTCCACCCGACCGGCATCTACGGCTCCGGCTGCCTGATCACCGAGGGCGCGCGCGGCGAGGGCGGGTACCTGACGAACAGCCAGGGCGAGCGCTTCATGGAGCGCTACGCGCCGACCGCCAAGGACCTGGCGTCACGCGACGTCGTCTCCCGCGCCATCTCCATGGAGATCCGCGAGGGCCGCGGCGTCGGCGAGCACAAGGACCACGTGCTGCTGCACCTCGAGCACCTGGGCGCCGCGCTGCTGCATGAGCGGCTGCCCGGCATCTCCGAGACCGCGAAGATCTTCGCCGGCGTCGACGTGACGAAGGAGCCGATCCCGGTGCTGCCGACCGTGCACTACAACATGGGCGGCGTGCCGACCAACATCCACACGGAGGTGCTGCGGCCCACCCCCACCGACCAGGACGCGGTGGTGCCCGGGCTGATGGCGGTGGGGGAGGCGGCCTGCGTCTCCGTCCACGGCGCCAACCGGCTGGGGACGAACTCGCTGCTCGACCTCGTCGTGTTCGGCCGCGCCGCGGCGCACCGCGCGGCGGAGACGATCAAGCCGGGCGCCGGCCAGCCGCCGCTGCCGCCCAAGGCGGGCGAATACGCGCTTGACCGGTTCGACCGGGTGCGCC
This sequence comes from Crenalkalicoccus sp., assembly GCA_035640795.1. Lineage (GTDB taxonomy): Bacteria > Pseudomonadota > Alphaproteobacteria > Acetobacterales > Acetobacteraceae > DASQVL01. The sequence goes on from DASQVL010000488.1 coordinate 8,010, forward strand.
ACGCCAAGGGTGGCACGCGCACGGCCGAGTTGCGCGAGCAGATGCAGCGCACCATGCAGAGCCACGCCGCGGTGTTCCGCGACTCCCGCACCATGAGGGAGGGGGTGGAGCGGATGCGGAAACTCTGGGCCGGGCTCACCGACCTCGCCATCGCCGACCGCAGCCTGATCTGGAACAGCGACCTGATGGAGGCGCTGGAGCTCGAGAACCTGATGGGCAATGCGATGACCACCATGGTCAGCGCCGAGGCGCGGCATGAGAGCCGCGGCGCCCATGCGCATGAGGACTACCCGGAGCGCGACGACCGGAACTGGATGAAGCACACGCTGGGCTGGTGTGATGCCGACGGCAACGTCCGGCTCGACTACCGCGACGTGAAGATGCGGACGCTGACCAACGAGGTGCAGGTCTTCCCGCCGAAGGCGCGGGTGTACTGAGGCGGGCGCTGATGCGCAGGCTCTCGCCGACCGCGCGGCCCGAAATCGCGGGCCTGCCGCCGGGGCTCGGGCGCAACCCGCCGCAGCCCGGCGGAGGGCGCGTCTACGCGATCGCATTCGATATGGATAGGACGGCGCTTCAGGCCGCTTGCCACGGCGATCTCGCCAGGCCCTTCGCCTGGTTCGGCCCGTGCGTCAGCGACATCCGGATGCTCCGGATGGACGAAACCAACGATCTCCGGCCCGTCATGGACGCGGCGCTCCCGGCGGGCGGGGCGTAGAGGTATCAAATGGCCACCTTCAC
>DASQVL010000489.1:0-2541 GCA_035640795.1 Crenalkalicoccus sp.
CCGGCGGACTGCGCAGACCCGCATGTCGAAAGCGTTCGCGCGGCGGGCGAGCGCCTGGCCGATATGGCCAAAGCCCAGGATGCCGAGCGTCTTTCCCGCCAGCTCGGGCCAGGGCGGCGGCGCGGCCCTGCCCACCGCCCATTGGCTCTCCCATTCCCCGCGGCGCAGCCCGGCGTCGAGGGCACCGAAGGAGCGCGAGAGGGCGATCATCGCGCCGATGACGTATTCGGCGATGCCGGTCTCATGCCCATGCGCGTTCGCCAGATGCGCCCCCGCCGGCAGCGCGCCTCGGTCCACCCGGTCGAGGCCCGCGCCGGGGACCTGCAGCAGCCTGAGGCGCGGCGCGGCCTCGGCCATGGCGCGGGTGAACAGCAGCGAGACCAGCACATCGACCTCGGCCAGCCGGGCGAGGATGCCGGCCTCGTCCTCGTCGGTGACGATCTCGCAGGGGAGCGCAAGCAGGGAGCGCACCGGCTCGGCGAGCCGCGCGGCGAAGGATCCGGCAAAAGCGATCTTCATGCGTCCTGCCTCCGGCGGTCTGCGGCGGACGGCGGCGGCAACGGCTGGGCCGTTGCTGGCGGCGCCCACCGCACGCACCATCCCCGCCCCGACCGCGCGCCGGCAACTACGTCCGAGGTAGTCATGACCGCATCGACCGACTTCCCCGGACGCCTGCTCTGGTGGCGCCGGCGGCGCGGCCTGTCGCAGCTCCAGCTCGCGCTGACGGCGGCGTGCTCGCAGCGTCACCTGAGCTTCCTGGAACTCGGCCGCGCGCGGCCGAGCCGCGCGATGGTGCTTCGCCTCGCCTCGGCGCTCGCCCTGCCTCTGCGGCAGGCCAATGCCCTGCTCCTCGCCGCCGGCTACCAGCCCGTTGAGAAAGCCGCCGCTCAGCCCGGGTAGCCTGGCTCGATGCTGAGGGCGACGGCCGCGGTCTGCTTGCCAGCCACGACGATCAGGAGGACGAACAGGTCACCAGTTGGCGTGACGGCAGTAGCGAGAGCGGCCGAAACCCTGGTCCGGAACTCCCGGGGCGTGCCGGCGCCGGTCAGCAGCCGCATGATCAAGCCGAGATTGTAGCCGGCGACGTGGATCAGGTAACGCTTGTGCAGGTTCTCCCGGCCGCGCAGCCCAGCCCGGCGCATGCCACCGCGGTCGAGAATGAGCGCGAAGCCCCGCTCGACAACCTCGGCGCGCAGTTTGAAGGCTGCTCGGGCAACACCGGACAGCAGGCGGGTGCGGTTGTTGACGACGGCGCGACGGGCTGCGTCGTCGCCGTGCCAGCGCAGGAAGCCGTCGCGCTTCGGCTCGGCGATGCGGGTCTTCCATGGCCCGTCGTCGAGCGACTTCAGCACCTCGCGCGAATGGTAGCCTTTGTCCGCCACCAGCTCGGCGGGTGCCTCGGCGCTCGGGGCCGCCTCGACCGCGGCCAAGTGGCGGGCTGCGCTCTCCAGGGTACCGGGCAGGGTCGCGGTGTCGCCCCGATCGGCGGGATGCATCTCGGCCGCGACCACCGCGCCGGTGTCGAGGTCCACCGCGTGCTCGGGCTTGTGGGCCAGATGCGTCCGGCCGTCCTTCAGCTTGGCGATCCGCGCGTCCGGGTCCGTCGGGCTCTCCCACTCCGCGTTGGACAGCGTCTTGCCTTTGCGCTTGCGGTCCAGCCGGATCAGGTCCTCGGCCGTCGGCGTCTCGATGCCGCTTTCCACCGCCATGCGGGCCAGCATCGCGCGGTAGCCCTCGCCACTGTCACGCCGCACGATCGTGCGCAGCGCGGCGTTGGCCTCCATCGTCGAGGCGTCGACCCCGATCCGCTCGCCCTTGATCAAGCCATGAACGGCCAGGCGCTGCAGCACCCAGGTGAACACCGCATCGTGCACCTCGAGCGGCAAGCGGGCGCGGGTGCGGCTCAGCCAGGAGTGGTCGGGCACCGGCTCGCGCTCGCCGAGGCGGAGGAACTCGCGCAGCGACAGGCTGTCGGCGCAGCGCCACTCCAGCCCGCGCTCGCTGTCGATCCCCTCGAAGTAGCCGACCAGCAACATGCGAAAGTAGCGCCCCGGCGGCAGCGAAGGCCGGCCCCGATGCGCCGCGTAGTAGGGCGCGCACTGCCTCTCGACGAAGCCGTCGAACCCGGCGCCAACCAGCTCCGTCTGCAGCCGGTCATAGAACACGTGGCCCGGCGAGCGCGGCATCTCCGACCACGCCACCAGCATCTCCGCCTGACGATCCCGCTGCCGACCCAGAGCCATCCAAATCCCGCCGCCATCACCCGCAGGCGACGGAATCAAGCCAGGCCGATTTCGTCAACGGGCTGCTATGCCGTCTCGGCCCCGCTCGCGACTTCCGCCACCGTGCGGATGCGGACGTGACCCACGGGACGCGCCCGCCGCTGCGCCGCTGATCCACATCGCCCTCAGCCGCAGCCCCCCATCAGCCGACTGCCCGTCCCGGCATAACCAACGTCCTCGGAAGTCACACCGTCGGCGAGGTCCTGCGCGGCCAGGACGGCATGCGCCTCAGCCGTCCTCCCGCCGAACGAACTTGAAG
>DASQVL010000490.1:0-3589 GCA_035640795.1 Crenalkalicoccus sp.
CGCCTGCCCGCCCGCCGCCCGGTCACCGGCACCGCCGCCTGGCGGGACGGCCTCGTCGAGGTGCAGGACGAGGGCAGCCAGCTCGTCGCGCTGCTCGCCGATGCCCGGCCGGGGCAGCGCGTTTGCGACTACTGCGCCGGCGCCGGCGGCAAGACGCTGGCGATGGCGGCCCGCATGGGCAATCGCGGCCGCATTACCGCCTGCGATGTCTCCGCCCCCCGGCTGGAAGGGGCGGCGCGCCGCTTCCGCCGCGCCGGGGTGGACAATGCGGAGCGGCACCTGCTGCTGCCGGGCGACAAATGGGCCAAGCGCCGCGCCGGCCAGTTCGACCGCGTGCTGGTGGACGCGCCCTGCACCGGCAGCGGCACCTGGCGGCGCAACCCGGATGCCCGCACCCGGACGGGTTCGGCCGACCTCGCGGAACTTGCGGCACGGCAGAGTGAAATTCTCGCCAGCGCCGCTCCGCTGGTGCGTCCGGGCGGAAGGCTGGTCTACGCTACCTGTTCCTTGCTGCCCGAGGAGGATGAGGCGCCGGTGACCGCCTTCCTCGACCGCCACCCGGAATTCGCGCCGCTGCCGCTGGCCGTGGCCTGGAAGGACGCCGGGCTCGCGGCGCCGCTGCCCGGGGAGGGGCCCTGGCTGCTGCTCAGCCCTGCCCGCCACGGCACGGACGGCTTCTTCGCCGCCATCCTGGAACGACGCGCCGCATGATCTGCATCCGCCGGGCCCGGCCCTCGGACGCCGCCGCCATCGGCGCGGTGCATGTCGCCAGCTGGCGCAGCACCTATGCCGGGGTGCTGCCCGCCCCCTACCTCGCCAGGCTCTCCGTCCTGCGCCACGCGGCGGGCTATGAGCGGGCGATCAGCGACCGCCGGGACGGCCATGCCGTCTTCGTCGCCGTCGCCTCCGGCCCCGATGCGCCGCCGGGGCACGAGGCGCGGGAGGGCGGCGTCGTCATCGGCTTCGCCTCCGGCGGCCGCCCCCGCCGCCCGGGCCTCGCCGATGGCGAGGTGGAGACGCTCTACCTGCTGGACGACTACCGCGACCGCGGCATCGGGCGGCGGCTGATGCGCGCCATCGCGGCCCATCTGGCGGCGGTGGGCTGCCATTCCGTCATGCTCTGGGTGCTGCGGGACAATCCGACGCGGTGGTTCTACCTGAGGCTCGGCGGCCGGCCGGTGGCGCAGGAGCGGATCGGCTTCGCCGGGGAGACGCTGGACCAGCTCGCCTATCGCTGGGACCCGATCGAGACGCTGCTGGCGGCGACGGCACCGGCGCGGGAGCCGTAGACCCATATCGGTCCAGCCTTTCCGGAGCCGGCGGTTCACGCCCTGACCGTGCACGGCCCCGGTGTGCACACGGCCCGGCGCTTGCAGGGACTCGCCCGGTTGTGCTGCAACGCGCCATGGAGACCCCCAGCGCGCACGACCGGATCCTGGTCCTCGATTTCGGCAGCCAGGTCACCCAGCTGATCGCCCGCCGCCTGCGCGAGGCCGGGGTCTACTGCGAGATCTGGCCCTACACCGCGACGGAGGAGCGCATCCGCGACTTCGGTGCGCACGGCATCGTCCTCTCCGGCGGCCCGGCCAGCGTGACCGAGGGCGAAAGCCCGCGCGCGCCCGACGCGGTGTTCGAGCTCGGCGTGCCCGTCCTCGGCATCTGCTACGGCCAGCAGACCATGGCGGCGCAGCTCGGCGGTTGGGTGGAGGCGGGCGACCGCCGCGAGTTCGGCCGCGCCATCGTGGACGTCACCGGCGAATGCGCGATCACTGAGGGCGTCTGGGCGCCCGGCGCGCGCGAGCAGGTCTGGATGAGCCATGGCGACCGCATCACCGCGCTGCCGCCCGGCTTCCGCTCCTTCGCGAGCAGCGAGGGCGCGCCCTTCGCGCTGATCGCCGACGATGCGCGGCGCTACTACGGCACGATGTTCCATCCGGAGGTGGTGCACACCCCGCATGGCGCGGCGCTGCTGGCGAATTTCGCCCGCCACGTCGCCGGCTGCCGCGGTGACTGGACGATGGGCGCCTTCCGCGCCGAGGCGGTGGCGCGCATCCGCGACCAGGTGGGCCAGGGGCGCGTGGTCTGCGGCCTTTCGGGCGGCGTCGATTCCAGTGTCGCCGCCGTGCTGATCCACGAGGCGGTGGGCGCGCAGCTGACCTGCATCTTCGTGGACCACGGCCTGCTGCGCGCCGGCGAGGCGGAGGAGGTGGTGGCGACCTTCCGCGACCGCTTCAACATCCCCCTGGTGCACCGCGACGCGAGCGAGCTGTTCCTCGGCGCGCTCGCCGGGGTCACGGACCCCGAGGAGAAGCGCAGGACCATCGGCCGCCTCTTCGTCGAGGTGTTCGAGGAGGAGCAGCGCCGGCTGGGCGGCGCCGACTTCCTGGCGCAGGGGACGCTCTACCCCGACGTGATCGAGAGCGTCTCGGCGACCGGGGGCCCGAGCGTCACCATCAAGAGCCACCACAATGTGGGCGGCCTGCCGGAGACGATGCGCATGCGCCTCGTCGAGCCACTGCGCGCGCTCTTCAAGGACGAGGTCCGGGCGCTCGGGCGGGAGCTCGGCCTGCCGGAGGCGATCATCGGCCGCCATCCCTTCCCCGGCCCCGGTCTCGCCATCCGCATCCCCGGAGAGGTGACGCGCGAGGCCTGCGAGACGCTGCGCAAGGCCGATGCGATCTTCCTCGAGGAGATCCGCGCGGCGGGGCTCTACGACGCGATCTGGCAGGCCTTCGCGGTGCTGCTGCCGGTGCGCAGCGTCGGCGTGATGGGCGACAGCCGCACCTACGACCAGGCCTGCGCGCTGCGCGCCGTGACCAGCACGGACGGCATGACGGCGGATGTCTACCCCTTCGAGATGGGCTTCCTGACGAGGGTCGCGAACCGCATCGTCAACGAGGTGCGCGGGATCAACCGTGTGACCTACGACATCACCAGCAAGCCGCCAGGGACGATCGAGTGGGAGTGAGGCGGGATGCTGCGGAGTAGAATAGGATAGAAGCGGATACCGAAGCGAATTGTGAGCCGTCGATAGCGGTCAATGGATACTGAGTAGATGGCAGACGTTTGGGATCGAACTTCTCGGGCCAGATCACATGGTCGTAGATCGATTACTGCTCCTTCTTGAACAGATCCTGGAAAATGAGCTGGCCCCAAGTGCGGCCGCGCGCGTGCACCAGCGCGCCACCCTCGTTGAGCTTTCCCAGCTTGACGGGTGCGAACCCGAGTTGTTTGGCCAAGGCCGCCACGGGAGCGGTCGCTTCCTCGTCGTCGCTCGACAGAAAGACGACCCGGTGGCCGCCCTCGACGATCGGATCGGCAGCCAGGGTGGCCGCAATCAGGTGATTGAAACCTTTCACGAACTTGGCGCCTGTGAACGCCTTTGCGATGACGGCGGAGGACGGGAGACCGTCCAGCTCTTCAAGGGGAACTCCAAACGCGTTCGTCACGTCGATGACCGTCTTGCCTTCCCAGCTCGGCAGGGCCTTCGCAACCTCGCGGTGCTCCCGGAACGGGATTGCCAAGATGATCGTGTCGGCCTCGACTGCATTCTGCAGCGACTTGGCGACGACCGTGGGTCCAATCGCCC
>DASQVL010000491.1:0-3640 GCA_035640795.1 Crenalkalicoccus sp.
CAGCTACGCCGACCGCGCCGGCAAGTACATGCGCCAGCGCGGCGTGGCGCTCCCCCGCCTCTAGGGATCTCCCATGGACCGCATCCGTATCCGCGGCGGCCGCCCGCTCTCGGGCGAGATCCCGATCAGCGGCGCCAAGAATGCGGCGCTGCCGCTGATGGCGGCAGGGCTGCTCGCCGACGCGCCGCTCACGCTCCGCAACGTGCCCGATCTTGCCGACATCGCCAGCATGGCGACGCTGCTCGCCCAGCACGGGCTCGATGTCGCGCATGACCGCGCGGCGCGGACGCTCACCCTCTCGGGCGAGGCGACGAATTTCGAGGCGCCCTACGACCTGGTGCGCAAGATGCGCGCCTCCGTCCTCGTGCTCGGCCCGCTGGTGGCGCGCTTCGGCCGCGCGCGCGTCTCGCTGCCCGGCGGCTGCGCCATCGGCACACGGCCGGTGGACCTGCACCTCAAGGGGCTGGAGGCGATGGGCGCCGAGATCGCGCTCGAGGCCGGCTACATCGAGGCGCGCGCGCCGGGCGGGCTCAAGGGCACGCGCATCCTGTTCCCGCAGGTCTCGGTGGGGGCGACCGAGAACCTGCTGATGGCGGCCTGCCTGGCCGAGGGCCGCACCGACCTGGTGAATGCGGCGCGCGAGCCGGAGATCGAGGACCTGGCGCGCTGCCTCTCCGCCATGGGCGCGCAGATCGAGGGCATCGGCACGGCGCATCTGGTGGTGCAGGGCGTGGCGCGGCTCGGCGGGGCGGTGCACGACATCCTGCCCGACCGCATCGAGGCCGGCACCTATGCCTGCGCCGCCGCGATCACCGGCGGCAGCGTGCTGCTGCGCGGGGCGCGGGCGGAGCATCTCGGCGCGGTCGCGCGCGTGCTGGGCGAGGCGGGGGTCGCGGTCGGGGAGGAAGCGGCGGGTCTCCGCATCGCGCGCCTCAACGGCCTGCATGGCGTGGATGCGATGACCGAGCCCTTCCCGGGCTTCGCCACCGACATGCAGGCGCAGTTCATGGCGCTGATGTGCGTGGCCGAGGGTGCCTCCATGGTCACGGAGACGATCTTCGAGAACCGCTTCATGCACGTGCCGGAGCTCAACCGCATGGGGGCGCGGATCAACGTGCATGGCGCGTCGGCCATCGTGCGCGGCGTGCCGCGGCTTTCGGGCGCGCCGGTGATGGCGACGGATCTCCGCGCTTCGGTCAGCCTGGTGCTGGCGGGGCTCGCGGCGGAGGGGGAGACGGTGGTCAACCGCGTCTACCACCTGGATCGCGGGTATGAGCGGGTGGAGGCGAAGCTCGCCGCCGTGGGGGCGGAGATCGAGCGGATCGCGGGGAGTGTCGGGGCGGGGGACTAGTGTCCCGATTCCGAAGTCCTTCGGACTTCGTTCTCGGTCCACTAGCCTTTGTTTTCAGTGGCCTGCTGGTCCGCTCCGCTCGCTGCTGAAGCAGCGAACTTCGCGGGCAGGACACTGGGGTCGCGCCTCGCGGGAGGAACCCCCGCAGGGCGGGGCGAGGCGGGACCCGCCCCCTGACATCGCATTGTCAATTTCCCGGACTCGCGCCCCGGTGCTAGGCACCGCCATGGACCTGCCGCTTCCCACCGCCTCCGCGCCGGCGCCCGCGGATGCCGGGCCGGTCATCCTGGCGCTGCCCAAGGGCCGCATCCTGGCCGAGCTCGGCCCGGTCCTCGCGCGCGCCGGCATCACCCCGGCACCGGACTACGCGGACGAGGACAGCCGGCGCCTCCGCTTCGAGACGAACGACCCTGCGCTCGAGGTGGTGCGCGTCCGCCCTTTTGACGTCGCCACCTTCGTCGCGCACGGCGCCGCGCAGATCGGCATCTGCGGCGCCGACGTGCTGATGGAGTTCGACTACGACCAGATCTACGCCCCGCTCGACCTCGGCATCGGCCACTGCCGCGTCTCGGTCGCCGAGCCGGCGGCGACCGCCGGCGACGACGACCCGGCGCGCTGGTCGCGCGTGACGGTTGCCACCAAATACCCGAACATCGCCCACCGCCACTTTGCCGCCCGCGGCGTGCAGGCGGAGGTGGTGCACCTGAACGGCGCGATGGAGCTCGCCCCCTCGCTCGGCCTTGCCCGGCTGATCGTGGACCTGGTGCAGACCGGCTCCACCCTGAAGGCGAACGGCCTGGTGGAGACGGAGGTGATCGCCCACGTCACCTCCCGCCTCGTCGTCAACCGCACCGCGCTGAAGACGCGGCCGGAGGCTATTGGCGCCTGGATCGCGCGCTTCCGCGCCGCGCTGGCCGATCCGATGGCGGAGCGCCAGGGGCGCCGGGCGTGAATCGGATCGCCAGAGACGTCGCATGAGACGTCTCGATACCGCCGATCCCGGCTTCGAGTCGGCCTTCGCCGCGCTGCTCGATGAGGCGCGGGAGACGACGGCGCAGGTGGACGCCGCGGTCGCCGCGATCATCGCCGAGGTGCGCGCTGAGGGCGATGCCGCGCTGCTGGCGCTGACCGCGCGCTTCGATGGCTGGACGCCGGCGGACGCCGCGGCTTTGCGCGTAACCGCGGAGGAGATCGCCGCGGCCGTCGCCGGCATCCCGGCGGAGCTCGCCGCCGCGCTCGACCTCGCGGCGGAGCGGATCGAGCGCTTCCACGCCGCGCAGCGTCCGCGCGACCTGACGGTCGAGGACCCCGCCGGCCTCACCCTCGGCCTGCGCTGGACGCCGCTCGACGCGGTCGGGCTCTACGTGCCGGGCGGCAAGGCGGCCTACCCCTCCTCGGTGCTGATGAACGCCATCCCCGCGCGCGTCGCGGGTGTGCCCCGCATCGCCATGTGCGTCCCCGCGCCGGGCGGCGCGCTGAACCCGCTGGTGCTGGCGGCCGCGCACCGCGCCGGGGTGACGGAGGTGTTCCGCACCGGCGGCGCGCAGGCCATCGCGGCACTCGCCTTCGGCACGGCGACGATCGCGCCGGTGGACCGCATCGTCGGGCCCGGCAACGCCTATGTGGCGGAGGCGAAGCGCCAGGTCTTCGGCCGCGTCGGCATCGATGGCGTCGCCGGCCCCTCCGAGGTGGTGATCCTGGCCGATGCCGCGAACGACCCGCGGCAGGTGGCGATGGACCTGCTCGCCCAGGCCGAGCATGACGAGGCCGCGCAATCCATCCTGATCACCGATGATGCCGGCCTCGCCGATGCCGTCGCCGATGCCGTCGCCGCCGCGCTGCGCGACCTGCCGCGCGCCGCCATCGCCGGCGAGAGCTGGCGCCGCCACGGCGCCATCCTCCGCGTGCGCGACTGGGCGGAGGCGGCAGCGCTCACCGACCGGCTGGCGCCGGAGCACCTGCAGGTGATGGTGGCCGATCCGGCGGCGCTGTTCGCGCGCATCCGCCACGCCGGCGCCGCCTTCCTCGGCCGCTGGTGCCCGGAGGCGATCGGCGACTACGTCGCGGGCCCGAACCACGTGCTGCCGACGGGCCGCACCGCGCGCTTCGCCTCCGGCCTCTCGGTCTTCGACATGCTGAAGCGCACCACCTGGGTGGCGGCGGAGCGGGTGGGGCTCGAGGCGATCGGCCCGGCCGCGGTGCGGCTGGCGGAGGCCGAAGGGCTCGGCGCGCATGCGCGGAGCGTCGCGCTGCGCCTGTCCGCGGGCCGGGCCTGACCGCGGCGCTTGG
>DASQVL010000492.1:0-4587 GCA_035640795.1 Crenalkalicoccus sp.
GCCTTGGGCGAAGTGGTAGGCGATGTGGCCGCGGGTGTGGCCGGGCGTGTCCATCACCCGCGCCTGGCTCTCGCCGAGCGCCACCATCTCCCCCGGCCGGACCACGAGCTCGAGCGGCGGCAGCCGCTGCGCATCGGCGGCGTTCCCCATCACCCGACCGCCGAAGCGCGCCTTCAGCTCCGCCGTGCCGGCGACGTGGTCGCCATGGTGGTGGGTGAGCAGGATCAGGTCGAGCCGGCCACCCGCCCGCTCCACCGCGGCGATGGCCGGCCCGGCCTCGCCGGGATCGCAGAAGGCGGTCACGCCGGTCGCGGCATCCTGCAGCAACCAGGCGTAATTGTCGGCGAGGCAGGGCACTGCGGTGACGGTGAGCGGCATGGGGGGCACTCCCGTTATCCCCGTGAAAGCCGGGGGGCGGATGGTCTATATCCCCGGCATGGGGCAGGACGTCCACGGCCTCGAGCATTTCTACGCCACCCCGACCGGGGCGGTCACGGCGCGGCTGCTGCGGGAGCGGCTGGCGGCGCTGTGGCCGCGCCTGCCCGGCCAGGCGGTGCTCGGCCTCGGCTATGCCAGCCCCTTCCTCCGGCTGTGGCGGACGGAGGCGGCGCGCTGCGTGGCGCTGGTGCCGCGCCAGCTGCCCCGCTGGCGCTGGCCGCGCGGCGCCGCCAGCGCCACCGCAATTGCCGAGGAGGAGGCGCTGCCCTTCCCCGACCTGATGTTCGACCGCGTGCTGCTGGTGCACGGCCTGGAGCACGCCGAGAACGCCCGGCGGCTGCTGCGCGAGGCCTGGCGCGTGCTGAAGGATGATGGCCGCCTGCTGGTGGTGGCGCCCAACCGCCTCGGCCTCTGGGCGCATCTGGAACGGACCCCCTTCGGCTTCGGCCAGCCCTACAGCACGGGGCAGCTGGAAGGGCTGCTGCGCCGGCAGATGTTCCGGGTGGAGCGGCGCACCGCCGCACTCTTCATGCCGCCCTTCCGCTCCTCCCTGCTGCTGCGCGGCGCGCGGGCGTGGGAACGGGCCGGGGCGGCCCTGCTGCCGGGCTTCGCCGGGGTTGCGCTGGTCGAGGCGGAGAAGGACTGCTTCGCCGCGCTGCCCACCCGCGCCGCGACGGCGCGGGCGCGCGGCCGGCGCGTGGTGATGCCAGAGGCGGTGTAGCGGCGGCCTCCGGCCACCGGGGCGCTTGCCCGCCGGCGCTGCCGGGCCGACATCCCGGCCATGGACATTCAACGCTACGACGCTTTGGTCATCGGCGCCGGCATGGCAGGGGCCACTGCCGGCGCGCAGCTTCCCGGCCGGGTCGCGTTGCTGGAGGCGGAGGAGAGCGCCGGCTACCACGCGACCGGCCGCTCCGCCGCCATCTGGATCCTGAATTACGGCCCGCCCGACATACGCGCCCTCTCGGCGGCCTCACGGGCGGTGTTCGACGCCCCGCCGCCGGGCTTCGGCCCGCTGGCGCGGCGCCGCGCCGTGGTGTTCCTCGCACCTCTGGAGCAGCGCGACCTGCTGCAGGCGATGCTGGCCGCCGGCGAGGCGCTGGAGGAGGTGCCGGTCGCCGCGATCGCGGCGCTCGTTCCGCCGCTCCGCCCGGACTACGCCGTCGCGGCGGCAATCGAGCGCGACGCCTTCGACATCGACGTGGCGGCGCTGCACCAGGGCTATCTGCGCATGCTGCGCGCCGCGGGCGGCGCGCTGGCGCTACGCCATCGCGCCGGACGGATCTGGCGGGCGGACGGGCTGTGGCATGCCGAGGCCACGGGCGGCGCCGTCTTCGCCGCCCCCGTGCTGGTGAACGCCGCCGGCGCCTGGGGGGACGAGGTGGCACGATTGGCGGGCGTCGCGCCGCTCGGCCTGCAGCCGAAGCGGCGCACCGCGCTGATCCTCGACCCCGGCCCCCATGACTGCGCGGACTGGCCGCTGCTGAACGACGCCCTGCACAGCTGGTATGTGCGGCCGGAGGCGCGGCGCAAGCTGCTCGTCTCCCCGGCCGACGAGACGGACAGCCCGCCCGGCGACGCGCAGCCGGAGGAGCTGGACATCGCCCTCGCCGTGGACCGCATGCAGCAGGCGCTCGACATCCCCGTCACGCGCGTCGAGCACCGCTGGGCGGGGCTGCGCACCTTCACGCCCGACCGCAGCCTGGCGATCGGACCTTCCGAGGCGCCGGGCTTCTTCTGGATGTGCGGCCAGGGCGGCTACGGCATCCAGACCGCGCCGGCGGCGGGGCGGCTGGTGGCGGACCTGGTCCTGGGGCGCGATCCCGGGCCGCTCGCGCCGGTGGTGCCGCTGGTGGATCCGCGGCGCTTCGCGCAGGTGACGGCATGAGCGGCGCGCCCGGCTTCGCGGAGGTGGAGGCCGCCGCCGCGCGGCTGCGCGGCCGCATCCTGCGCACGCCGCTGCTGCGCCACCGCCTGCTGGACGAGATCACCGGCGGCACCGTGCTGGTGAAGCCTGAGCCGCTGCAGCGCACCGGCAGCTTCAAGCTGCGCGGTGCCACCAACGCGCTGCTGCTGCTCGATCCCGCCGCGCGGCGGGCGGGCGTCGTCACGCATTCCTCCGGCAATCATGGCCAGGCGGTGGCGTGCGCGGCTGCCTCGCTCGGCGTTCCCGCCCTGATCGCCATGCCGGCCGATGCGCCGGTGGTGAAGGTGGCGGCGACGCGGCGCTGGGGCGCCGAGATCCACCCCTACGACCGCCGCAGCACGGACCGCGAGGCGCTGGCGGCGCGGCTCGCCGCCGAGCGCGGCGCGACGGTGATCCCGCCCTTCGACCATCCGCACGTCATCGCCGGCCAGGGAACGCTGGCGGTCGAGCTGGTGGAGGATGCGAAGGCGGCGGGCCTCACCCTGGATGCGCTCGCCGTCTGCACCGGCGGCGGCGGGCTGATCGCCGGCTGCGCGCTGGCGCTGGAGGCGCTGGCGCCGGAGGCCGAGGTCTGGGCGGTGGAGCCCGAGGGCTGGGACGATACGCGGCAGAGCCTGGAGGCGGGGCGGCGGATCGAGAATGACGGCGCGGGCGACCCGTTCTGCGATGCGCTGCTCTCCCGCGCGCCCGGCGCGCTCACCTTCTCGATCAACCATCCGCGGCTGGCGGGCGGCGTCGCGGTGACGCGGGACGAGGTGCAGGCCGCGATGCGCTTCGGCTTCGAGCACCTGAAGCTGGTTGTGGAACCGGGCGGCGCGGTGGCGCTGGCCGCGCTGCTCGCCGGCCGCATCGCCGCGCGCGGCCGCACCGTGGGCGTCGTGCTGAGCGGCGGCAACGTGGACAGGTCCGTCTTCGCCGCGGCGCTTTCGGCATGAAGCGCTCGCTGTTCCGCCACCGTCCGCTCTCCGCGGTGGCGCTGGCAGCGGGCGCCGTCGTCACCGCCGGCGCGCGGATCGCAGCGGTACCGCTCTCCACGGCCGTGCTGATCGGCTGGTGCGCGATGTCCAGCCTCTGGATGGGTCTGGTGCTGCTGGTCATGCTGCGCGCCTCGACGGACGACCTGAGGCGCTGGGCGGACCTGGTGGACGAGGGCAAGTGGGCGATGCGGGCCGCGACCTGCGCGGCGGCCTTCGCGGCGCTGGCGGCGGTGATCTGGCACCTGGCGGCGACGGTGGGGCCGGCCTCCACGGCGACGCTCACCCTGGGCTTCGGGACGGTGGTCCTCTCCTGGACCTTCCTGCAGGTGCTGTTCGCCGCGCATTACGCGCACGAATACTGGCTGAAGGGGCGGGGCATCCATTTCCCCGGCAACGAGTCGCCGGATTTCGGCGAGTTCCTCTACTTCTCCTTCAACATGGGCATGGCCTTCCAGGTGGCGGATGCGACGACGCAGACGCCGGAGATGCGGCGCCTGGTCATGCTGCACGGGCTGGTGTCCTTCCTGTTCAACGCCGTGATCCTGGCGGCGGCGGTGAACGTGGCGGCGGGGCTGGCGCAATAGCGGGCGCGAGACGACCGGGAAGCGCGCCGCGAATGGGATGAGAAGAAGGATGGAGGGGGTCTTGGGGGAGGAAGTTCCCTTCCTCCTCCCAAGGGCACCCCACACTCACTTCGCCGGCAGGACGCTCCGCTGCGCCGCCCAATCATGCGCGTGGACGAGGCCGTCATCGAATTCCGCCTCCTCCACCTGCGCCCGCGCGGCGACCGCACCCAGCGCCGCGTGCAGCGCCGGCATCACCGGCGCGGGCTTCTCCCTCGCCCAGTGGTGGCCGTGGACCAGGCCGTCATCGTAGTCCTGCTCAGCAGTCATCGTCATCTCCTCCTGAAACTCGGCGGTGCTACTTCGCCATGGCGGGCGCGGCGGCGCCCGCGGCGTCGGTGAACTGCGCGGATTCCGTGCTGTGCTTCATCGCCGTGGTGCTGGCCTGGCCGCCGCTGGCCGCCATGGCGACCGCATCGAAGTAGCCGACGCCGACCTCGCGCTGGTGGCGCACGGCGGTGAAGCCCTCCGCCTCCGCGGCGAACTCCGCCTGCTGCAGCTCGCTGTAGGCGCCCATGCCGCGCTCGGCATAGCCGCGCGCCAGCTTGAACATGGACAGGTTCAGGCTGTGGAAGCCGGCCAGCGTGACGAACTGGAACTTGTAGCCCATGGCGCCCAGCTC
>DASQVL010000493.1:0-3189 GCA_035640795.1 Crenalkalicoccus sp.
GGGCCGCGCGCGGGCTAGGAACCAGGGCGCCCGCGCCCCGCGGCGCGCACCGGAAGGACAGGGATGCCAGAACCCCGCCCAGAACCCCGCCCGGAACCCCGGAAGGTCGCGCTCATCACCGGCGTCACCGGCCAGGACGGCTCCTACCTGGCGGAGCTGCTGCTGGCCAAGGGCTACGTGGTGCACGGCATCAAGCGCCGCTCCTCCTCCCTGAACACGGAACGGGTGGACCACCTGTACCGCGACCGCCACGAATCCGACGTGCGCTTCTTCCTGCACTACGGCGACCTGACGGACGCCACCAACCTGATCCGCGTGCTGAGCGAGGTGCAGCCGACCGAGATCTACAATCTCGGCGCGCAGAGCCACGTCGCCGTCAGCTTCGAGACGCCGGAATACACCGCGAATTCCGACGCGCTCGGCACGCTCCGGCTGCTCGAGGCGATGCGCATCCTCGGTCTCGAGAAGACGACGCGCTTCTACCAGGCCTCGACCAGCGAGCTCTACGGCAAGGTGCAGGCCGTGCCGCAGGACGAGACGACGCCCTTCTACCCGCGCAGCCCCTACGGCGCCGCCAAGCTCTACGCCTACTGGATCGTCGTGAACTACCGCGAGGCCTACGGGCTGCACGCCTCGAACGGCGTGCTGTTCAACCATGAGAGCCCGCGGCGCGGCGAGACCTTCGTCACCCGCAAGATCACCCGCGCCGCGGCGGCGATCGCGCTCGGCCGGCAGGACTGCCTCTGGCTCGGCAACCTCGACGCCCAGCGGGACTGGGGCCATGCGCGCGACTTCGTCGATGGCATGTGGCGCATCCTGCAGCAGCCCGTGCCGGACGACTACGTGCTGGCGACCGGGGAGACGCACACGGTCCGCCGCTTCGCCGAGCTCGCCTTCGCCGAGGCCGGCATGCCGCTCGAATGGCGCGGCAGCGGCGTGACGGAGACCGGCGTGGATCGCCGCACCGGCCGCGTGGTGGTGCGGGTGGATCCCAAGTATTTCCGGCCGGCCGAGGTGGACCTCCTCGTCGGCAACGCCGCCAAGGCGCGCGGCGTGCTAGGCTGGACCCACCGCGTGACGCTGCCCGAACTGGTCGCCGAGATGGTGGCGAGCGACCTCGCCCTGCTGCGGGAGGAGGCCGCGGCGCCGGCGGCCGCGGCGCGCCGTGCCCATGGCTGAGCCGGCGATCCCGCCCCCGGCCCGCCCGCCCGAGGTCTTCGCGCTGGAGGGCGCGCGGATCTACGTCGCCGGCCATCGCGGCATGGTCGGCGCGGCCTGCGCCCGCCGCCTGGCCGCTGCGGGGGCGGAGGTGCTGACTGCCGACCGCGCGCGCGCCGATCTCCGCCGCCAGGCGGAGGTGGAAACCTTCATGGCATCGGCGCGGCCCGATGCCGTGGTGGTCGCCGCCGCCAAGGTCGGCGGCATCCTGGCGAACGACAGGCTGCCGGCGGAATTCCTCTACGACAACCTGATGATCGAGACGAACCTGATCGAGGCGGCGCACCGCGCCGGCGTCGGGCGCCTGCTCTTCCTCGGCTCCTCCTGCATCTATCCGCGGGAGGCGCCGCAGCCCATCCCGGAGGATGCGCTGCTGACCGGCCCGCTGGAGGCGACCAACCAGTGGTACGCCGTCGCCAAGATCGCCGGCATCAAGCTCTGCCAGGCCTACCGGCGGCAGTACGGGCGCGACTACATCTCCGCCATGCCCTGCAACCTCTACGGGCCGGGCGACAATTTCCATCCGCAGAACAGCCACGTCATCCCCGCCCTGCTGCAGCGTTTCCACGCCGCGGCGCGGGAGGGGGCGGAGCTCGTCACCTGCTGGGGCAGCGGCCGCCCGCGACGGGAGTTCATGCATGTGGACGACGTCGCCGATGCCTGCGCCTTCCTCCTGCGCCACTATTCGGGGGAGGAACACCTGAATGTCGGCACCGGCACCGACATCACGGTGGCCGAGCTCGCCCGGGAGATCGCCCGCGTCACCGGCTTCCGCGGCCGCATCGAATGGGACAGCTCCAAGCCGGACGGCACCATGCTGAAGCGCATGGACGTCGCCCGCCTCTCCGCCATGGGCTGGCACGCGCGGATCGGCTTCCGCGAGGGGCTCGAGAGCACCTATCGCTGGTTCCTCGAGCAGCCGACACTCAGGCATTGACCGGCGCCGCCACCGGCGCCGCGACCGGTGCTGCACTGGGCCGGTGACCGCGTGCGCATCGCCTTCCTCGGCCTTGCCGACCATGCGCGGACCGGCTCCAGCCGATTCTTCCTCGACCTGCTCGCCCGCCATGGCGAGGTGACCGCCTGGTTCGCCGCCCCTGCGGTTGCGGATGTGCGCCGGCGCTGCGCGGGCTTCGCGGAATCCGGGTTCGACGCGATCGTGGTCTGGCAGCTGGAGGAGGCCTTCGCCCTGCTCTCCGGCCGGCACCCCAACGTCACCTTCGTGCCGATGTACGACGCCATGCTGCGCGGCGGCGGCTTCGCCTGGCGGCCCTCCTTCAACGCGGCGAAGGTCCTCTGCTTTGCGTGGGCGCTGCGGCAGGAGGTGATGCGCCGCGCCCCGGTGCACGCCCATGCGCAGTATTTCCCGGACCCGGAAGGGTTCGCGCCGGTCACCGACTTCACCCGGCTGCGCGGCCTGCTCTGGTACCGCCGGCGCGACATCCCGCCGGAGCGCGTCTTCGCGCTGACCCGCGGCACGCGCTTCGCGAGTCTCTGCATCCACGACGCGCCCGATCCCGGGCACGCAGCGCCCGGGCCCCCGGTCGCGCCGCCGCATATCGGCACCCTCGCCCGCACCACCTGGTCGGAAGACGCCGGCGCCTATGCCGCGGCGCTCGGCGCGGCCAATGTCTATTTCGCGCCGCGGCCGCTGGAGGGCATCGGCATGGCCTTCCTGGAGGCGATGGCGCGCGGCCTCTGCGTCGTGGCGCCGGACGCGCCGACCATGAACGAGGTCATCGCGCATGGCGCGAACGGCCTGCTCTACCCGCCGGGCAGCGACGCGCCGCTCGACTTCCGCGCGGCGCGGGAGATGGGGGCTCGGGCGCGCGAGACGGTGGAGCGCGGCCATGCGCGCTGGCGGGAGGGGCTGGACGGGCTGCTCGACTTCGTGCTGGCGCCGACCGCTTCGGTCGCCGCGCGCGCCGGGCGGCGCGGCGTCTGCCTGGCGCGCCCCGCCCCCGCGGCGGC
>DASQVL010000494.1:0-2943 GCA_035640795.1 Crenalkalicoccus sp.
GGCGGAGGCGGCGGCGCGGGCACTGTTCGCCCTGCCGGCCGGCACGCCCTCGCTACGGCTGCTCGCCGACCAGGCCGCCAGGACCTTCGCCGGCCTGGCCGATGCGCTGGGCGGCCTCGCGCTGCTGGTGGCTGCTCCCGACCGGGCAATCCCCCGGCGCTCTGCCATGCCGCTGCAGGTGCCGGATTGGCTGCCGCCCCTGGTCAATGCGGGGCGCGCTATCGCCGTGATCATCGCCATCCAGCTCGCCTGGATCGTCACCGCCTGGCCGAGCGGCGCGGTCGCAATGACCTGGACGGCCATCACCGTGATCCTGTTCGCGCCGCACGCCGACGAGGCCTACGCGGGCGCCGTGGGCTTCACGGCCGGCAACGCCGTGGCGGCCGGCTGCGCGGCGGTCCTCGACTTCGCCGTGCTGCCGCGGCTCGAGAGCTTCGGGGCCTTCGCCATGGCCCTGGCCCTCTACCTGGTCCCGGCGGGCGTGCTGCTGGCGGGCGGGTTGCGGCCGCCGCTCGCGGCCGCCATGGCGGGGAACTTCATACCCCTGCTTTCGCCATCGAACGAAATGACTTACGACACGGCGGCGTTCTACAACAACGCCCTGGCGATTTTCGTGGGCAGCAGCGCCGCGGCGCTGTCCTTCCCCCTGCTGCCGCCGCTCGCGCCGGCGTTCAGGACGCGCCGCCTCCTGGGGCTCAGCCTGCGCGACCTGCGGCGCCTTGCCAGGGACCCGCTCCGCTGGACCGCTGCCGACTGGCACTGCCGGCTCGACAGCCGGCTCGCGGCGCTTCCGGAGCAGGCCGAGCCGGTGCAGCGCGCCCGGCTCCTCGCGACGATCGGCGTCGGCAGCGAGATCCTGCGCCTCCGCGCCGCCGCCGCCCCGCTCGTGCCGGCCGCCGAGCTCGACGCTGCCCTCCGCGCGGTGGCCGAAGGCCGGAGCGCGGCGGCAGCGGCGCGCCTGGTGCAACTCGACCGGCGCCTCGCCTCGGAGCCCGAAGCGGAGGGCGGCGGGGGGGGCCGTGCCCTCCGGGTGCGCGCGAGCATGCTTGCCATTGTCGAGGGTCTCACCGAGCATGCCGTCCATTTCGACGCGGAGGCGGCTGTGTGAGGTTCACCGAGATCAACCTGTTCGGCGTGTACATCGCGCCGATGTCGGTGATGATCGTCGCGGCCTGGGCTGTCACCGTCGCGCTGCGCCGCCTGGCGAGCCATTACGGTCTGCTCCGCCATGTCTGGCACCCGGCGCTTTTCGTCTTTTCGGTCTACATGATCGTGCTCTCCTGCATCGTGCTCGTCCTGGGGCGCTGAGACCGCCATGGCGGAAGTAGAGACCAGATCGAGGCCCGGCACGGCGGAGGGCGGTCCGGTTCCCGGGCCGCCGCCCGCGCCTGAGCCCGAGACCAGGACCGAGGATGCGGCGCGGCGGCGCCTCCGGCTCCGTCCGGTGCTGATCACCCTGGCGGCGGTCGCGCTCGCCGTGCCGCTCGCCTGGGCGATGTGGAACGCCTATATGGGCTCGCCCTGGACGCGGGATGGCGCGGTGCGCGCCTATGTCGTCACGATGGCCTCGGAGGTCGAGGGACGCATCGTGCAGCTGCCCGTCGCGGACAACCAGTTCGTGCACAAGGGCGACCTGCTGATGGCGATCGACCCGGCCAACTACCGGATCGCCGTCGCCCTCGCCGAGGCCGCGGTGCAGCAGGCCGAGGCCAACATGCAGAACGCCGCGCGGGAGGCGCAGCGCCGGCAACGGCTGACCGACCTGGCGGTCTCCCGTGAGGAGCAGCAGACCTTCGAGACCACGGCGATGATGACCAGGGCTCAATGGCAGCAAGCGCAGGCCAACCTGGAGCAGGCGCGGGTGAACTTCGAGCGCACGCAGATCCGCTCGCCGGTCAATGGCTACGTGACCAACCTGCTGGCACAGCTCGGCGACTACGCGACTGTCGGACAGAGCCAGATCTCCCTGGTGGATGCCGATTCCTTCTGGATCGACGGGTATTTCCAGGAGACCAGCCTCGCCTCGGTCCGCCAGGGCGACCCCGCGACCGTCAAGCTGATGGGCTACAGCGAGCCCATCCGCGGCCATGTGGACAGCATCGCGCGCGGCATCGCCGTCGCGAACGCGCAGCCGAGCCATCAGGGCCTCGCCACGGTGAACCCGATCTTCACCTGGGTGCGCCTGGCCCAGCGCATTCCGGTGCGCATCCATATCGACCAGGTGCCGGAAGGGGTCGTCCTTTCGGCGGGCATGACGGCCACGGTGCAGATCGAGCCGCGACCGGGGGCACCGGCGGCCGCCCCGGCGCCGCAGGCACAGCCGGCCCGCGCGCCCGTGCCTCCGCCGGCGCCCTGAAATAACGCATCGACCCAAACGCGCCGACCGAAACTCGTCGACCCATGTGTCGGCGCGGCCGTGCCTCGTTCGTCGTGGCAGTGGAGAGGGCGAAGCTCCGCGACCGGACGGGGAGACCAACCGGCGCCGCGGCGGCCGCCCATGGGACGGAGGACGAGGCGACGATGCGATTCATGCTCCTGCTCAAGGCCGACGCGACCACGGAGGCGGGCGCCCTGCCAAGCGAGGAACTCCTGGCCGCGATGGGGCGGTACAATGAGGAGCTCGCGAAGGCCGGCGTGCTCCTCGCGGGCGAGGGGCTGCAGCCCAGCGCGAAGGGCGCGCGCGTCCACTTCTCCGGCACCGGGCGCAGCGTGACCCGCGGCCCCTTCCCCGTCTCGGACGGGCTGATCGCCGGGTTCTGGATGTTCCAGGTGGCCTCGCTGGAGGAGGCGATCGCGTGGGCAAAGCGCTGCCCCAACCCGCTCAAGGGCGACGCCGAGATCGAGATCCGCCAGGTGTTCGAGGCGGAGGATTTCGGCGAGGCGCTGACGCCCGAGCTGCGCCTGCAGGAGGAGCGCCTGCGCGCCGCGGCGGCCGCGGCCACC
>DASQVL010000495.1:0-2161 GCA_035640795.1 Crenalkalicoccus sp.
CCTGACTTGCAGCCTGCGGAGCAGGCTAAGCGGCCGAATGGCCGCCGCGGCAAAGGCCACGTAGCCAAGCGGCCGGAGGCCGGGCCGGCGACTGATACCGCCCTGCATAATACCTGACTTGCAGCCTGCGAAGCAGGCTGAGCGGCCGAATGGCCGCCGCGGCAAATGCCGCGTAGCCAAGCGGCCGCAGGCCGCGCCGGCGATTGAGGGCGTTTGTGTGTCAACACAAACGCACACCGGTATCAGCGCGAATGCACGGCCCTATGACGCCCGGCCGGCGGCGCGCCCGACCTCGGGGCGCGCCCCCGGCCGGGCGTTACCCCCCCGGCACCCCCTTCGTCGTCGAATACTCGAAATGCAGCGCCTCCCCCGGGAAGACCCGCGGGTGGATGGCGTGCGCCGCCATCGCCGCCTCGGAGAAGCCCTGCAGGATCAGCTTCAGCTTGCCCGGATAGGTCGCGATGTCGCCGATCGCATACACCCCGGGCAGGTTGGTCTCGCAGGTCGCCGGCGACACCTGCACATGGTGCCGATCCAGCCCCAGCCCCCACAATGCGATCGGCCCGAGTTCCATCGAGAGCCCGTAGAAGGCGAGCAGGTGGTCCGCCGGCACCACCCGCGTCTCGCCGGCCAGCGTCGAGAGCACGACGCCCGAGAGCCGCGTGCCGTCCCCCTCCAGCCCGTGCAGCTGGAAGGGGATCGCCATCTCCACCTCGCCGCGCGCCGCCGCCGCCTCCAGCCGCGCCACGCTCTCCGGCGCCGCGCGGAATTTCGGCCGCCGGTGCACCACCGTCACATGGGCGATGCCCTTCAGGCTGAGCGCCCAGTCCACCGCGCTGTCGCCGCCGCCCGCGATCACCACGCGCTTCCCCGCGAACTCCTCCCGCCGCGCCACCAGGTAGCGCACGGCGCCGGAGGCCTCGTAGCCCGGCAGCCCGTGGAGCGGCGGGCGGTTCGGCCCGAAGGCGCCGGCCCCGGCGGCGATGATCACGGCGCGCGCGCGCAGCGTGTCGCCCATGCCGGTGCCGAGGGTGAAGACGCCCTCCTCCTCGCGCAGCGTCTCGACGCGCCGGCCGGGCAGCAGGATCGGCGTGAAGGGCGCGGCCTGCCGCTCCAGCAGGCGTACCAGCTCCGCCGCCTCGATCGTCGGGTGGGCGGGAATGTCGTAGATCGGCTTCTCCGGGTAGAGCGCGGTGCACTGGCCGCCCGGTGCCTCCAGCGCGTCCACCACGGCGCAGCGCATCTTCAGCATGCCGCACTGGAACACGGCGAACAGGCCGACCGGGCCGGCGCCGATGATCGCCACGTCCGTCTCGATGCTCGCCGCCATCGCGCCCATCCTCGTCCGGGCGGGGCAGATAGGCCCGGGGCCACCCCTTCGCAAAACCGAGGCGGTCGCGGCGCGCACATCTTGCGCCCCCGCCACGGCGCTGCTCAAAGTCCCGCCGCGCGCCCCACTCCCCGAGTCCCGCCGCCGCATGGAACGCCCGAAGCCGGTGCCGATCACCCTGAGGCTGGCCGATCTCTCCGCGACCGGAAGGCTGGCCGAGAGCCTCGCCCCGGCGGCGCGGCCGGGCGATGCGCTGCTGCTGGAAGGCCCGCTCGGCGCCGGCAAGACCAGCTTCGCCCGCGCCTTCCTCCGCCGCCTCGCCGGCGACCCGGGGCTCGAGGTCCCCTCGCCCAGCTACACCCTGGTGCAGGCCTACGACCTGCCGGGGGGCGGGGAGGCGCAGCATTTCGATCTCTACCGGCTGGACGGGCCGACAGGCCTCACGGAGCTGGGCTGGGAGGAGGCGCGGCGCGGCATCGTGCTGGTCGAATGGCCGGACCGGCTGGGCGCCCTGCGCCCGGCCGATGAGGGGGCGCTGACCGTCGCCCTCGACTTCCGGCCGGAGGCGGGGGAGGGGGCGCGCACGGCGCGGCTCGCCGGCTGGCCCGGGCGGCTCGCCGCGGCGCTGGAGCCCGCTGCGTGAGGCACCCGGAGCGCTTCCTCGCCGCCCATGGCTTCGGCGCCGCCGCGCGCTGGCCCCTGCCGGCCGATGCCAGTTTCCGCCGCTATGTCCGGCTGATCGGCGGGCCGCGGCCCGCCCTGCTGATGGACGCCCCGCCGCCCGAGTCCGTCCGCCCCTTCGCCGCGCTGGCCCGCCACCTGCTGGCCGCC
>DASQVL010000496.1:0-3330 GCA_035640795.1 Crenalkalicoccus sp.
AGGCCGCGCGCGCCGGGGGCGAGCCGCGCCGTCACCTGCCCCGGCCCGGCGAGCGCGATCGCGCCTTCCGTCGTGAGCTTCGCCGTCACCTCGCCCTCCGGCAGGTCGAGGTTGTGCAGCAGGATGGGGAGGCGCGCCTCATCGCCGGGGGCGAGGAAGCGCGGCAGCAGCGCCTCCGCCACCACCGGGTCGCGCACGGTGAGCGGGCGGCTGACGGCCCCCATCCGAGTGCCGGCCCAGGCGACCGCCATCAGGCGGAGCTCCCCGGCGAAGTCCGGGATGTCGAGGGTGATGCTCGCCGTGCCGTCCGGCGCGGCGCGGACCGGGCCGGAGAAGAGCGCCACGGTGCGCTGCGGGATTTCCACCGTGCCCACGGAGAACGCGTCGCCGCCCTGGCGCAGCGCCGCCGCCTCGGCGGTCTCGGGGGGGATCAGGCGGCCATAATCGTCGCGGACATCCACGCCGAGGCGCCGCTTGCCCATGAAGTGGCCGAGCGGATCGGGCGTCGCGAAGCGCGTCAGGCGGAGGATGCCCTCATCCACCGCGGCGAGCGTCAGCATCGCCTCCCCGCCCGCCTCGGCCAGGCGGATGGGCAGGGTCAGGCGCTGGCGCGGCGTGACGCGCTCCGGCCCGCCGATCTCCACGCCGATCCGGCGCGAGGCGGGGTCGAGCTGCAGCCAGGCCAGGCCGAGCGCCCGCGCCGGCTGCCCCTCCTTCGCCTCGCCGGGGCGGAAGACGGTGACGGCGATGTAGGCGCCGGGGCCCCAGGCGGCGTCCACCGGCACCTCCACCTCCGTCCCGCCTTCGGCCACCTCCACCTCCTGCACCGAGACCAGCCGGTCGGTCAGCACGGCGATGGAGGCATGGCCGCCGAAGGGTGGCGTGATGCGGAGCCTGGCCGTCTCCCCCGGCGCATAGGCGCGGCGGTCGGCGGCGACATCCACCTTGTCCGGCACCTCCGCCGTCTCGCCCCCCGCCCAGCCGCTGCGGAAGCGGATGGAGGTGATGGCGAGGCCGCCAGGGTCCGCCACCTCCAGCCGGTAGCGGCCGAAGGGGAGGCGGCGGGCGAAGCGCGCGGGCGCCGCGGCGGTCACGGCAAGCTCGGCGGCGTCCACCGGCTCGTCGGTCCAGACCGTCTCGTAGCGGGCGAGGCTGCCGCGCATGACGATGCGCCAGTCCGGCCGCTCCCGCACCAGCTTCAGGCGGAGGCGGGCGGCGACCGGCCGCGCCTCCGCATCCAGCGCGATGATGTCGAAGCCGGCCTCGGCATTGGCGTCCACGGCCAGGTCGGCGAAGCGCGGCTTCACCCCGATCATGCGCGGCGCGGCGCGGACGGGCAGGCTGAGCGTGGTGCGGGAGGCGCGGCCCCCTGGCTCGTCCACCGAAACCGCGACCTCCGCCGAGAGCGGCCGCGTGGTGTCCGGCGCCTGGGCCAGGGTCAGGGCGACGCTGCCCCTCCCCTGTGCGTCGAGCGCCGGGATGCCGAAGCTCTGCAGGTCGGGCGAGAAGCTCTCGTCCACCAGGCCGAACTGGTAGTCCTTCCATTGCGGGAAGGGTGAGCGATCGGCCGAGAGGCGAAGCTCCGCCGTGCCGGTCAGCCCGGCGCCCGGCGCGCCGTAGAGGAAGCGCGCGGTGACCGGCAGCTCGAGCGGCTGGCCCGGGACGAGGGGGCCGGGCGCGGGGCCGGCCGCCACCTCCAGCCGCTCGGGGACGAAGGCGTCCACCCGGAACTCCGCCCGGCCGATGGGCGGGTCGGCGGGGTCGGCCAGCACCTCCAGCGTCCAGACCCCGGCGGGCGCGGCGGTGGGCAGCGGGATCGGCCAGAGAATGGCGGCGCCGGGCTCGCGGGCCGGCACCGCCTCCCCGAACACCGTGCCGTTCGGCCGGCGCACCCGGAAACGCGCCGGCAGGTCGCGCGGCGCCCCGCCGGCGTCGCGCAGCAGGGCGGCTGCCTGCACCGTCTCGCCCGGGCGGTAGATGCCGCGGTCCAGCCAGACGAAGGCATCGAGCGGCCCAGGCGGGTCCATGCCCGTCGCGCCGCGGTCCGAGAGGTCGAAGGCGGCGGCGTCCAGGTCCAGCGCCACCATGTCCTCGCCCAGGAAGGCGTGGACGGCGCGGGGCGCGACCGGTCCCTCGCCGCGCAGCAGGGGCCCCGGGAAGCGCGCCACCCCGTCCGGCCCGGTTTCCTGCTCCGCCAGGATGTCGTTCGCGGCGGAGAGCAGGCGGAGCCGGGCGCCGGCCACCGGACGCCCGGCCGCGAGGCTCCGCGCCTGCACCGCGAGCCCTTGCCGGCTGCGCCAGGCGGTGAGGCCGAGATCGGTGACCATGACCGGAAGCGCCGCCGCCTCCCCGCGCTGGCCGTCGGCGGGCCTTGCGACCAGCACGTAGAGGCCGGGGCCGCCCGCCCGGACGGCTTCGGGCAGCGGGATCGCGCTGCGCTGTAGCGCGTTGGGGCGGAGCGACGGGAGCTCGGCCCGGCCCTCCCACACCGTCTTGCCCCAGGTGCCGGGGATGTCGCCGGCGGTCCAGGCCTCGATGGCATCGCCCGGCTTCCAGTCGCGGCCGAAGGGGACCAGGTTGCGCTCCGTCACCCGCACCAGCCGCAGCGCCAGCGCCGAGAGGTTCACCGTGGCGACTCCGACCCGCGGCGCCTGGCCGCGCGGCAGCAGGAAGCTGCGCGCATCGAAGATCACCCGCGGCGCGCGGTCCGGCATGGCGATGCGCACCGGCGTGTCGCGCGCGAGGCGGAGCCCCTCCTCCCCCGGCAGCCCGGCGCGCAGGATCAGCCGCGTCGCCTGGCCGTAGGGGAGGCCGACCGCGCAGAGCCCGTCCCCCTCCCGCACAACGGCGAGGCCGGGGGCCGGCGGGTCGGCGCGCACCCAGTCGCCCGGCTGCCAGTCGGTGCGCTTCGCCAGCGGCACGGTGAAGCGGAGGCAGGCGCGGGCGGGTTCCGATTCGGGCTCGGTGTTGACGCCGGCGAGCATCAGCCCGGCGGCGCGGCGCGCCTCGGCCAGCATCCGGGCGTAGCGGGCGTCGTCCGGCGCGCGCTGCACCACGGCGGCCAGCGCCTGCATCTGCTGCGCCGGTCGGTCGAGCCTGGCCAGCGCGTCCGCCATCAGCAGCAGGGGCGGGATCTCCGGCGCGCCGGAGGGCGCGGCCTGGAAGGCCTGCCAGCCGGCCTGCAGGGCGCGCGCGGCCTCGGGCGGCGTCCGCTGCAGCTGGGCGCGGCCGAGCGCCAGCCATTGCTCCGGCGTCGGGTCGCCGCCGGCGATGCGGTCCTCCCAGGCCTGGGCGGCGGCGGCCCAGTCGCCGCGGCGCTCGGCGGCCTGG
>DASQVL010000497.1:0-2940 GCA_035640795.1 Crenalkalicoccus sp.
GGGCCTCGGCGGGCTGCCGCCGGGCGCGGCCAGCCTCGCCGCCCTGCTCGGCTCGCGGGAGCAGCTGTTTTCCATCGGCGTCGTCGTGCTCTCCGCCAAGCTCGCCAAGTGCGACGGGCCGGTGAAGCGGGCGGAGATCGACGCCTTCAAGCGGCTGTTCCGCATCCCGCCCGAAGGGCTCAGGGAGATCGGCCAGCTCTTCGACCGCGCGCGGCAGAGCACGGAGGGCTTCGAGCCCTTCGCCGACAAGCTCGGCGAGGCCTTCGCGGACAACAAGGGCATGCTGGAGGATGTGCTGGCGGCGCTGTTCCAGATCGCCCGCGCCGATGGCCCGCTGACCAGGGCGGAGGTCGCCTTCCTGCAGCGCGTGCAGCTCAGCTTCGGGCTGGATGCGCGGTCCTGGGAACGTGCGCGGGAGGGGCGCACGGCGGGTGCCGCGGGCGGCGCGGCGGCACAGGCGGCGGGGCCGGATCCCTACACCGTGCTCGGCGTGCCGCGCGAGGCGAGCGACGAGGCGGTGCACCAGGCCTGGCGCCGGCTGATGCGGGAAAATCACCCGGACAGCCTGGCGGCGCGCGGTGTGCCCCCCGCCTTCGTCAAGCGCGCCACCGACAAGGTGGCGGAGATCAACGCGGCCTGGGACCGCATCAAGCGTGAGCGCGGGCTCTAGTGTCCTGCCCGCGAAGTTCGCCGCTTCGGCGGCGAGCGGAACGGACCAGCAGGCCACTGAAAGCAAAGGTGTCCTGCCCGCGAAGTTCGCTGCTTCGGCGGCGAACGGAGCGGACCAGCAGGCCACTCAAACCATGGGTGTCCTGCCCGCGAAGTTCGCCGCTTCGGCAGCGAACTCCCTGCGCACCGGGATGCCGAGGCCGCGGGAATAGGCAGTTGCGCATCCGCGACCTGCCGAGCCCGAACCACGACGCGCGGCCGGACGGGACGCCGATAGATGCGCTGGTGCTGCACTACACCGGCATGCGCAGCGCGGGCGAGGCGCTGGCGCGGCTGCGCGACACCGCCGCCCGCGTCTCGTCCCACTATGTGGTGGAGGAGGATGGCGCGGTCTGGCGCCTGGTGCCGGAGGAGCGGCGCGCCTGGCATGCCGGCATCTCCTTCTGGCGCGGGCGCACGCGGCTGAACGACCGCTCCCTCGGCATCGAGGTCGTGAACCCGGGTCACGAATTCGGCTACCGGCCCTTCCCGGCGCTGCAGATGGCCGCGCTCTGCGACCTCTGCCTCGATCTGCTGGCGCGCCACCCCATCGCGGCGCGCGACGTGGTGGCGCACAGCGACATCGCGCCGGACCGGAAGCAGGACCCGGGCGAGCTCTTCGACTGGCCGGGCCTCGCCGCCAACGGTGTCGGGCTGTGGCCGGCGCAGGACGGCGCGGCGGCCGAGGCGGACGCGCCCGCGCTGCTCGCCGCCATCGGCTACCGCGCGGAGCTGCCGCTGCCGGTGCTGCTGGCAGCCTTCCAGCGCCACTGGCGGCCGGAGCGCGTGGATGGCCTCGCCGATGCCGGCACCCTCGGCCGCCTCGCCGCCGTCGCCGGCCTCTGCGCCTTGCCAGGCTGAGCGGTGGCGGGCGATCCTGCCGGCCTTGGGAAGGAACGCCGATGGAGCCGCTCTCCGGTGTGCGCGTGGTGGAGATCGCCACCAACCTGGCCGGCCCCTTCGCCGGCGAGATCCTGGCCATGCTCGGCGCCGAGGTGGTGAAGATCGAGCGGCCGGAAGGCGACGATGCGCGTGGATGGGGCCCGCCCTTCCATGCCGGGACCGCCACCGCCTTCCATGCGGTGAACCGCAACAAGCGCAGCGTGGTGCTGGACCTGAAGGACGCGCGCGCCGCCACCTGGCTGCGTGGCTTCATCCGCGAACGCGACATCCTGGTGCAGAATCTCCGCCCCGGCGCGCTGGAGGCGCTCGGCTTCGGCGCGGCGGCGCTGCGCGCCGAGAATCCGCGGCTGATCTACTGCTCCCTGCACGCCTTCGGTGCCACCGGGCCGAAGCGGCTGCATCCGGGCTATGAGCCGATCGTGCAGGCCTTCGCCGGCATGTTCAGCGTGAACGGCGCGGCGGATGGCCCGCCTTCGCGTGTGGGGATGCAGGTCCTCGATCTCGGCACCGGCCTCTGGGCGGCCCTGGGGTGCCTCGCCGCGCTGCAGCGCCGGCACCTGACGGGCGAGGGCTGCGTGGTGGACACCTCGCTGTTCGAGACGGCGATGGGCTGGATGGGCCAGCACATCGCCGGCTACTCGGCGACGGGCCGCCAACCGCCGCGCCACCGCACGGGCAACCCGAAGCTCATCGTCTTCCAGGCCTTCGACACGGCGGATGGCGAGGTGGTGGTGGCCGCGGCGAATGACCGGCTGTTCCGCAAATTCGCCGAGGTCATCGGCCGGCCCGACATCGCCGCCGATGCGCGCTACCGCAGCAACGCCGACCGCATTGCGCACCGGGAGACGCTGCTGCCGGAGCTGGAGGCGGCAATGCGCAGACGGAGCAGCGCGGCGTGGGAGGCGTTGCTCGAAGAGGCCGGCGTGCCCTGCTCCCCCATCAACGACATCGCCGCGGTGCTGGCGCATCCGCACACGGAAGCGATGGGGGTGGTGCACACTATGCCGGGGACGACGCTGCACGGCATCGGGCTGCCGGTGAGCTTCGACGGGGCGCGGCCGGGGGTGCGCAGCAGCGCGCCGGCGCTGGGGGTGGACAACGCGGATTTCGGCGCGCCGGGGGCGGGGAGGCAGCGTGGGTGGCTTTTGGGGGAGGAAGGGAACTTCCTCCCCCAAGACCCCCACCATCCTTTTTTTGATCCTTTCTCCTTGGCGCTTGCCCGGTTCGGCTGGAAGACTCCCGGCGGGCGCTACTCCGGTTCGATCCCGGCCTGCCGGACGAAACCCGCCCACTTCGCCCGCTCCGACCGGATCTCCGCCGCCACCCCCG
>DASQVL010000498.1:0-2489 GCA_035640795.1 Crenalkalicoccus sp.
CAGCATCGCAGCGTCGGGAGGCCCGGGCGGCAGCGCCCAGGCCCAACCCTCTCCCGCGCGGCGCAGCCCGGCCGGACGCGGCGCCGCGGCAAGCGCCTCGTTCAGCGCGCCGAGCGGCGCCGCCGGCGGCTCCGCCGCCTCCCCGAACAGGGCGTAGATCGCCTCACGCAGCGCGATCGCCTCGGCGAAGCCGGTGACGGCTGCGGCCGGCGCGGCCTCCCAGCCCGCCGCCAGCGTGGCGAGGCTCGCCGGGTCGAGCAGCCGCGCCGCCGTCGCCCAGCGCAGCAGCGCCGGCGGTCCGTCCAGCTCCTCGGTCGGCCGGGGGGAGCCGCGCCAGTACAGCGTGTTGGCGAAATCCAGGCAGAGCGTCTCCGCCGGGGCGGGCACCCAGGGTTCGCGCGGGGTCATGCCGGGGCCTACTAACCGGCAAGCCGGTTGACAAGCCGGCCGCCTCCCGGGCTATTCTAACCCAATGGACGGTTAGAACGCCCGGAGGAGGACGCCCATGCCGCACACCACCCCCGCCCTGCTCGACCACCTCTCCATCGGCGTGCGCGATCTGGCCGCCGCGCGCCGCTTCTACGACGCGGCGCTCGGCGCGATCGGCTGCCGGTGCCTTGCCGCCGGCGAGTCCCAACTGGGCTATGGCCGCGACGAGGCCGTCTTCTACGTAATGGCGGTGCCCCGCCCGGTGCCGGCCGATCCCGAATCCGGCCTGCATGTCTGCTTCACCGCACCCGACCGGGTGGGGGTGGACGCCTTTCATGCTGCGGCGCTCGCCGCCGGCGGGCGCGACAACGGCGCACCGGGACCCCGCCCGCAGTACAGCCCGGACTACTACGCTGCCTTCGTCCTCGACCCGGAGGGCTACCGGATCGAGGCGCATTGCCGCGCTGCGGCCTGAGGGAGGAGGCTATGGCCGACATTTTCTGCGACGCACTCCGCGCCCCGGGACCGGAGGCGGAGCTTGAGCCCTATGGCTGGCTCATCGGCTCCTGGGCGCTCGAGGTCACCGAATTCCTGCCCGATGGCGGCACGCGACGCCGCGCCGGGGAATGGCACTTCGCCCGGGTGCTGGAAGGCCGCGCCATCCAGGATGTCTGGATCGTGCCGCCGCGCGGCCTGCGCGGCGGCGGGGAGGCGGAGTATTTCGGCACCACCCTTCGCATGCCCGACCCCACCGGCGCGTGGCACATCCACTACGCCGACCCGGTGCGGCGCTTCGCGATCAGCATGGTCGGGCGGCGCGAGGGGGCGGAGATCGTGCAGTTCGGCACCGATGCCGCCGGCAACCGGCGGCGCTGGCGCTTCTCCGACATCACCCCGGAGGCCTTCCGCTGGCGCGGCGAGGTGCTGGCGGCGGATGGCAGCTGGCACTGCCAGACCGACTTCACCGCCCGCCGGACCGGCTGACGGGTGCCGCCGCCAGAGCGGCTGCCGCGAGCGCAGGCGCGTGGAAGCCGCTCTGGTAATCCGTTCTAGTAGAGCACGAAGCTCGCCGCCGTCAGCCCGATCAGTCCGTCGAGGCGGATCAGCAGCTCCGGCGCCGCATCGCCCAGGGTGTTGACCTCCACCCAGGTCGCATCCGGCGCATGCGGGCCGCTGGCCGTGGTCTCCACGAACCGCACCTGGCCGGTGCCGGTGAAGGCCGCATCGCCGATGAAGTCGAGGTGGCCGAGGGCGCGCAGGTCAAGCCGGTCGCCGCCGGTGAAGTCGGTGATGACATCGGCGTTGCTGCGATTCGCCACGCTGTCCCCGACCTCCAGGAAGACGAAGCGGTCGGCGCCGTCGCCGCCGGCCATCACGTCCTGGCCCGGGCCGCCGACCAGCGTGTCCTGGCCTCCGCCGCCCGAGAGCGTGTCGGCGCCCTCGCCGCCCTCCAGCCGGTTGCTGCCGCGGTCGCCGCTCAGCCGGTCGTCGAAGGCGCTGCCCGTCAGGTCCTCGATCCGGTTCAGCACCTCTGCCGACTTCGAGCCGTCGAGCGCGGCCACCACCCCGGCGGCGGCGACGGCGTAGCTGACCAGGTCGCGGCCATCGCCGCCATCCAGCGTGTCCTGGCCGACGCCGCCCGCCAGGGTATCGTCACCGGCGCCGCCGGCGAGCTTGTCCGGCCCGTCTCCGCCCTCCAGGCTGTCATTGCCGTCGCCGCCATCGATGGTGTCGGCACCCGCGGTGCCGCGGATGCTGTCATCGCTTGCCGTGCCCGCGGCGCGGCCCGGCACCAGCAGCCATTGCTGGCCATGGTCCACCAGCAGCTCCACCGTCGGCGCGCCATTGACCGCGTTGATGGTGGTGGTGTCGCCGGTCGCGGTGTTGGTCAGCAGCACGCCGGTGATGACGCCGCCATCCTTCTGGATCTCCACGACGGTGTTCGCCGCGCCCCAGGCGGAGATGTCCACCCGGTCCATGCCGCCGGAGCCGGTCAGCTTCATCCGCACCACGTCCACATTGGCGCGATCGACGATGGTGTCGTGGCCGCCGGAGAGGAT
>DASQVL010000499.1:0-3342 GCA_035640795.1 Crenalkalicoccus sp.
GGTCAGCAGCAACGGCACCGCGACGATGTTGAGAATGCGGAGCGTGGTCTCCAGCCGCTCGATGTCCCGGCGGAGCGAGAGCTGCACGCCGCGCAGCTCCTGCCGCGTCCTCAGGATCTCGGCCCGCGCGGCGTCGATCTCCGCGCGCTGCTCCGGCGTGATGACGGCCTGGGCCTCGCGCCGCTCGCCGCCGCCGGCGGCGGGCGTGCCCTGGCGCAGCTCGCGCAGCTTGCGCTCGGTCTCGTCCAGCTTCGCCTGCAGGGCGCGCTCGCTTTGCCGGTACTCGGCCTCCGCATTGCGGCGGATATCCTCGACCAGGGTGAAGGGGCGGAGCGATTCGCCGCGCGAGCGGAGCGAGATCAGCGCGTCGGAGCCCGCCAGCGTGTCCACCACATTCGCCACCAGCGCGCCGTTGCCGCTGAACGGGTTCGCCACAGGCTGGCCGAAGAAGTCCTGAGTGCGCACCCAGAAGCGGTCCTCCAGGATGTCGCTGTCATTGGCGACGACGAGATTGGCCGGGCCGTCGCTCTCGGCGCGGTGCGCGGGGAAGTCGGCCGGGCGCTGCTGGCCCTGGGGCGGCGGCGGCGGCCCGTCCGGGAATGCGCTGTGCAGCTGGCCGCGGATGCGCGCCATGATGACGCGGCGCTGGCCGTCGGCGTGGAAATTCGCCAGGACCCGCGCCGGGTCCGGGTCCTGCTGAACGATCCTCGCCGGCACCTCCATGCTGCGCTCGGAGGTGGTGAGCAGGGGCACGAACTCGATCCCCGCGCCCGGCTTTTTCCGCACCTCGCCGGCCGAGGCGACCGTCACCTGCTCGAGCTGCGCGGTCGGCACCTCTCCATGGTTCAGGCTGTCGCCCTGCATGTTGTACCAGGCGAGGTAGTCCACTGCCTGCACCCGGTCCTGCGGGTTGGCGCGCACCCGCCAGGCGCCGCGCTGATCCAGCACCACCCTGTCGGAGGGCGCCTCGACGCCCCAGGCGTCGAGCAGCCGGTCGAGCGAGGAGGAGGTCTCGGTCGGCGGCTGGCCGGTCGGGCCCGGGCGGCTCGCCGCGCTCTCCGAATGCGGGTCCACCATCAGGAAGAGCTTGCCGCCGCGCATGACGAACTGGTCGATCGCGTATTGCGTGGCGTCCGGCAGGTTCTGCGCCTGCGCGACCAGCAGCACCTTCACGTCGGGGTCGATCACCTGGGCGTCCAGCGGGATGTCCTTCACGGTGAAGAACTGCCGCAGCTGCTGCATGACGACATAGGGCTGGCCGAGCTGCGGCTGGCGCATCATCAGCGCGCGCGGATCGCCTTCCAGCGGCAGGGAGGACATGACGCCGAGCACCGGGCGCTGCGGGTTCGAAAGCTCCCACACCAGCCGCGTCAGGTCGTATTCCAGGAAGCGCTCGCGGTCCGGCTGCAGGAAGCCGATGGTCCGCTCATCGTCCAGCAGGTTGGTGCCGACCAGGCCGAAATAGACCTGCTCCCCCGCCTGGTCGAGCGGGACGCCCTGCAGCCCGAAGCCGAGGGCGCGGTCCTCCGTCTCGCTGAACGGCTCGGGGTCCAGCACCTCCAGCCGCACCTTGCCGTTCGAGCGGGCGACGTATTCCCCCAGCACCTCCCGCACCCGGTCGGCATAGGCGCCGTAGGCCGGGACCTCCGCGCCGAGCCGGCGGGAGTAGAAGAGGCGGAGCGTGACGGGATCGCGCAGCCCGGCCAGCACCTGCCTTGTGCCGTCCGAGAGGGTGAAGAGGCGCTGCTGGGTGAGATCGAGCTGCGCCCGCGGCAGGCCGCGCTCCACCACCAGGTTCGCCCCGATGGCGAGCACCGCGGCGGCAACCAGACCGAGGGCGGAGGACCAGAGGCGCCGCGCGGGCGGGCGCGGCGGGGCGGCGGGATCGGCCATGGCTCAGTCCGCCTTGCGGTGGTCCAGCACCACCGTGTTCAGGAACAGGAAGAAGGCGATGAAGCTCACGAAGAACACCACGTCGCCGAGGCCGAGCACGCCGCGCATCAGCCCGTCGAAGCGTGCGGAGACGGAGAGCGCCCGCGCGGTCTCCGCCAGCGCCGGCAGCCGGTCCGAGAGGAAGGTGGCGACGATGCCGCTGCCGCTGACGGCGAAGAGGAAACAGACGGCGATGGCGAGGACGAAGGCGATGACCTGGTTGCGCGTCATCGCCGAGACCGCGGCGCCGATGGTGAGGTAGGCGCCGGCGACGGCGAGCCCCCCCGCATAGCCCGCCAGGATCACGCCATTGTCCGGGCTGCCCAGGATGTTGACGGTGATCCAGAGCGGGAAGGTCAGAGCGAGGGCGATGGCGCAGACGGCCCAGGCGGCGAGGAACTTGCCGAGCACCGCCTGCCACGGCGTAATCGGCAGCGTCAACAGCATCTCGATCGTGCCGCTCCGCCGTTCCTCCGCCCAGAGGCGCATGGAGAGGGCCGGGACCAGGAAGAGGAGCAGCCAGGGGAGGAGGGAGAAGAAGGGGATCAGGTCCGCCTGGCCGCGCGCGAAGAAATTGCCCAGGCTGAAGGTCAGCACGCCGCTGAGCACGAGGAAGATGTCGATGAAGACGGTGGCGACCGGCGTGGCGAAGTAGCTGCCGAGCTCCCGCCCGGCGACGAGGAGGGCGGCGCGCATCAGCCTGCGGCCTCCGCCATGTCAGGCTGGGCGGGCTCGGCCTCGGCCGGTGCGCCGAGGGTGAGCTCGCGGAACACCTCCTCGAGCGACCTTCCGTCCTCCACCAGCGCGGCGGGCGGCGCGTCCACGATGACCCGGCCGCGGGCGATGATGATGGCGCGCGAGCACACCGCCTCCACCTCCTCCAGGATGTGGGTCGAGATGATGATGGCCTTCTCGGGGGCCATGCGGCGGATCAGCTCCCGCACCTCGTGCTTCTGGTTGGGGTCGAGGCCGTCCGTCGGCTCGTCCAGCACCAGGGCGGGCGGGTCGTGCAGCAGGGCGCTGGCGAGGCCCACGCGGCGCTTGAAGCCCTTGGAGAGGGTCTCGATCGGCTGCAGCCGCACGCCCGCGAGCTGGGTCAGCTGCATGGCGTGGTCCACGCGCTCCGTGGCCTCCGCCCGGCCGAAGCCGCGGATGCGGGCGGCGAAGCGCAGGAAGCCCTCGACCGGCATCTCCGGGTAGGTCGGCGCGCCCTCCGGCAGGAAGCCCAGCTTGCGCTTGGCCTCGACAGGCCGGTCCAGGATGTCGGCGCCGGCGATGCGGGCGGTGCCGAGGCTCGGCGTCACGAAGCCCGCCAGCATGCGCATGGTGGTGGACTTGCCGGCGCCGTTCGGGCCGAGGAAGCCCACCACCTCGCCCCGTTCGACGGCGAAGGAGACATCGTCCACCGCG
>DASQVL010000500.1:0-4644 GCA_035640795.1 Crenalkalicoccus sp.
CGCCGGCCGCCCCCGCGCCACAGGCCGCGCCGCCGGCGGTGCCCATGCGCGACGCGCCGGCGAGCTTCGCCCCGCTCGCCCGCCAGCTGCTGCCCGCCGTGGTCAACATTTCCACGACCCAGACCCTGCAGGCGCGCGCCAACCGTCCCGACGCGCCGGATCTGCCGCAGGCCCCGCCCGGCAGTCCCTTCGAGGAGTTCTTCCGCGACTTCTTCAACCGCAACCGCCCGGGCGGCCCGAACGGGGCGGAGCCGCAGCGGCCGCGCCGCGCACAGTCCCTCGGCTCCGGCTTCATCGTGGACGCCACCAAGGGCCTGGTCGTCACCAACAACCACGTCATTGACGGCGCCGACGAGATCAATGTCATCCTGCAGGACAACACCTCGATCCGCGCGGAGCTGCTGGGCACCGACTCGCGCACCGACATCGCGGTGCTGCGCATCAAGACCGACAAGCCGCTGCACGCGGTGCAGTTCGGCGACAGCGACACCGCCCAGGTGGGCGACTGGGTGCTCGCCATTGGCAACCCCTTCGGCCTTGGCGGCACGGTGACGGCGGGCATCGTCTCGGCGCGCGGCCGCGACATCCGCCAGGGGCTCTACGACGACTTCATCCAGACCGACGCCGCGATCAACCGCGGCAATTCCGGCGGGCCGCTGTTCAACATGCAGGGCCAGGTGGTCGGCATCAACACGGCGATCTACTCGCCCACCGGCGGCTCGATCGGCATCGGCTTCTCCATCCCGGCCAACCTCGCGCGCAACATCGTCGCGCAGCTCGAGGATGGCGGGAAGGTGCGGCGCGGCTGGCTCGGCGTGAACATCCAGCAGGTGACGGACGAGATCGCCGAGAGCCTGAACCTGCCGGGCGGCGGGCGTGGCGCGCTGGTCGCGCGGGCGCAGGAGGACGGGCCGGCCGCCAAGGCCGGCATCCAGAGCGGCGACGTGGTGCTGCGCTTCAACGGGCAGGAGGTGAAGGAGATGCGCCAGCTGCCGCGCATCGTCGCCGAGACGCCGGTCGGCCGGCAGGTGCCGGTTGTCGTGTGGCGCGACGGCAAGGAGCAGACCGTTCAGGTGACGCTGGGTGAGCTGCCCTCGGACCAGCAGCTGGCGGCGGCGACGCCACGGCCGGAGCCGGACCAGCCGACCAGCCTGACCGGGCTCGGCCTCAAGGTCGCCGGCATCACGCCGGAGCTCCGCGAGCGCTTCGGCCTGAAGCCCGAGCAGCGCGGCGTGGTGATCACCGATGTCGCTCCGGACAGCCCGGGCGCGGAGCGTGAGCTGCGGCCTGGCGACGTGGTGGTGGAAGTGCAGCAGCAGCGCGTGACGACGCCGCAGGAACTGCAGCAGCGGGTCGAGCAGCTGCGCAAGCAGAACCGTGCGACGGCGCTGTTCCTGATCGAGGGGCAGCAGGGCCAGCGCTTCGTGCCGCTGCGCCTGCGCGGGGAGCGGGGCAGCCCGGGCTAGAGCAGATCGCCGTAGGGCGGCATCGCCCGGAGACGTGAATCTGCTCTGCAAACAACGAGACAGAGCATTTGCCGTGAACGCATGTGAACGGAAAATGCTCTAGTGTCCTGCCCGCGAAGTTCGCTGCTTCAGCAGCGAGCGGAGCGGACCAGCAGGCCACTGTAGACAAAGGCTAGTGGACCGAGAACGAAGTCCGAAGGACTTCGGAATCGGGACACTAGAGAGTGGGTGGCCTCGGCGGGGGCAGGGAATCTCCTCCGCCGAGGCTCCAGCTCCCGCTTCACGGCGCGAAGGGATTCTCCAGCGCGCCGATCCCCTCGATGACCACCGCCACCGTCATCCCCGACCGCATCGGCAGCGCGCCGAGAGAGGTGCCGCAGGCGATCAGGTCGCCCGGCTCCAGCGTCATCTCCCGCGAGATCAGCTCCACGATGCGCGCCGGCTGGAGGACCATGTCGGCAGCCGGGTAGTCCTGGCGCACCCGGCCGTTCAGCGCCACCTGCACGCGCAGCTTCCGCCAGTCGAGCCCGGTCGCGATGCACGGTCCGACCGGCCCGAAGCTGTCGCAGGACTTGGCGCGCGCCCATTGCGGGAAGGACGGGTCTGCGGTCAGCAGGTCGAGCGCGGTGACGTCGTTCACGCAGGTCAGGCCGAAGATCGCCGCCGCGGCCTCCGCGCCGCTCACGGCACTGCAGCGGCGGCCGATGACGAGGCCAAGCTCGCCCTCGTACAGCACCCTTCCCGCATAGCCGGGCGGCGGGCGGATCGGCTCGTCGGGGCCGATCACGCTGCCCGGGTTCTTCAGGAACCAGAGCGGCTCGGCCGGGATCGCATGGCCCTGCTTCGCCGCAAGCTCGTGGAAATTGTTCCAGAGGCCGATGAAGCGCGCGGGCTGCACCGGCGCGAGCAGCGTGACGAGCGCGAGCGGCAGCGGGGCGCCGGCCGGCGTCGCATCCTGGAAGATGTCGCCGAGGCAGGGCTGCACGGCCTCGAGCTCCGCATCCAGCGTCCCGAAGCCTTCCGCACCGGTATCCGCGCGCCGGAAGCGCACCCACCGCGTCACCGTCAGCTCGCCGCCCAAGATCCCGTTCCCCTCTCCCGCCGCACGCGCCACCCCTCAGCCCGCATGCGGCAGCACCAGCCCCGCCTCGTCCCACGGCATGGCCGCGAGCTTCCCCGTCATGGAGAGCGTGATGTAGGCGGTGCGCATCCCCGCGCCGCCGAAGCAGATGTTGGTCGGCATCCGCTCCGGCATCTTCACGACGCGGAGGATCTCGCCGGAGGGCGCGACGGTGGTGATCTCGCCGGAGACCAGGGTGGCGACGCAGATGTTGCCCCTCGCCGTCACCGCCAGGCTGTCCAGCCGCCGATAGCCCGGGAACTGGCAGAGCACCCGCCCGCCATTGGAAGACGGCCAGGGCTCCCGCCGCAGCACGCCCGGCCCCTCCACATCCCAGGCCCAGAGGCGGCCGGTCTCGGTCTCCGCGGCGTAGAGGGTGCGCCCATCGGGCGAGAGGCCGATGCCGTTGGCGCCGCCAAAGACCGGGAAGGCGGCCTCGACGATGCGGCTGCCATCGGTGGCCGCCCAGTAGACGCCGCCATGGTCGCGGTCGCGCGGCCGCACCTTGCCGAGGTCGCTGAACCAGAAGCCGCCCTCCCCCGGGCTGCCCGGGGGCGCGAAGACGATGTCATTCGGGCCCTTGAGGCCGTGCTCGCCGCAGCGATCGTAGAGGCGCTCGACCGCGCCGGTCGCCGGGTCCACCACCTCGATCCGCCCGCCTTGATAGTCGGGCGGCACGCCATGGGGGCGGAGCGTGCCGTCGCGCTCCAGCCACAGGAAGCCGCCATTGTTGCAGCAATAGATGCGCCCGCCCGGGCCGAGGGCGAGTCCGTTCGGCCCGCCGCCGGGCGTCGCCACCACGCTCTTCGCGCCGTCGGGGCCGATGCGGGTGATGCGGCCGGCGGCGATCTCCACCAGCAGGACCGAGCCGTCGGCCATCGCCACCGGGCCTTCGGGGAAGCGTAGCCCCTCGGCGAGGATCTCAAGGCCGGTCGGTTGCTCGGCGGTCATACGCGCTTCCCCCCTGCGGTGCGGGCGGCATGATGCGGCGGGGGCGGGGTTGAGTCAGCTGGCCCTCGCCCTCACCCCCGCCGCCACACCTCCACCGGCCCGCGCTCCTCGGTCACCGTCGCGGCCAGGCGGTACTCCCGCAGCGCCGCCGCGACCTGCGCCGCCGCACCGGGCCGCATCGCGCCCCACCAGCCGCGGTCCACCACGATCACGCGCGGCCGCGCCGCCAGGATGCGCGCCACCTCGGCATTCGTGTCCCGCCCCGCGACGTCGGCGAACCCGCCCGTCAGCTGCGCCGGGAAGATCACCGGCCCGGGCAGCCCGGCCTGCGCCAGGAAGTAGGTGGCGGGGTGGTAGTTGGCGACGAAGATCGGCTCGCCCGGCCGGATCTCCCGCCGCACCGCCGCCGCCACCTGCCGCACCGGGTCGGGCAGCCACAGCGCGGTGCCGCGGTCGATGCGCGGGACGAAGGCGCCGAGCCAGGAATTCAGCACGACCGCGCCGACCAGCCCGGCGAAGCACGCCACCACCAGTCCCGGTCGCGCCAGCCCCGCGAGCCGCCACAGGCCGAGCGCGGCCAGCATCGCCAGCGGCGGCAGCCAGATCAGGAAATAGTGCTGGAAGAAATAGCCCGGCCCGGCGATGCCGAGCGCGCCGACCGCGAGCCAGGCCAGCCCCGCCCGCGCCAGCCGCCCCGGCGGGCTCGGCCGCACCAGGAACCCCGCCACGGCGACGCCGGCGAGCAGGATTGGCCAGGCGATGAACAGCGCGGCGATGCCGGAATCCCGCGCCGCCTCCCCGAGCGGCAGCCGCTCGGCTGAATAGCGCAGCGGCGCGAACAAGGTCCCCTCCAGGAACAGGTCGAGCCCGCCGCGGAGCCAGTAGGCGAAGCCGAGGCTGGCCGTCGGCAGGGCGCACAGCACGGCGTAGGCCAGCGCCATCGCCAGGAAGCGCGGCAGGCCGAGCCGCCGCCGCGCGAGCGCCGGGAAGGTCAGCAGGGCGAAGGCCAGGCACCCCTCCGGCGCCGCCACCGGCTTCACGGCGAGCGCCGCGCCGATGGCGAGCCCCGCCCCCAGCAGCGTCGGCCATCCCGGGGCCCGCCCGGCC
>DASQVL010000501.1:0-10002 GCA_035640795.1 Crenalkalicoccus sp.
CTATTCCGACTACCAGGGCCGCGGCTCCGTCGTCGCGGCCGAGCTCGCCGTGGCGGATGCCGGCGGCCGCGCCGCGGGCAGTGCGGTGGAGGTGATCTTCGCCGACCACCAGAACAAGCCGGATGTCGGCGCGGCCATCGCCCGACAGTGGCTGGACAAGGACGGGGTGGACCTGATCCTGGACGTGCCGAACTCCGCCGTCGCGCTGGCGGTGGCCGATCTCTGCCGGGAGAAGAACCGGGTCTTCATCGGCTCCGGCGCCGGCACCTCGGAGCTCACCGGGTCGAAATGCTCGCCCAATACGGTGCATTGGACCTACGACACCTGGTCGCTCGGCCACAGCCTGGGCCGCGCGCTGGTGGAGCGCGGCGGCAAGCGCTGGTTCCTGCTCGTTGCCGACTACGCCTTCGGCTACGACCTGCAGGCGCAGACGACCGAGGCGGTGAAGGCGCTGGGCGGCACCGTGCTCGGCGCCGTGCGGCATCCGCTGGGGACCGCGGACTACTCCTCCTTCCTCCTCGCCGCCCAGGCGGCGCGCGGCGACGTGCTGTGCCTGGCGAATGCGGGCGGGGACACGGTGACCGCCCTGAAGCAGGCGGCGGAGTTCGGCCTGACGCGCGACATGAAGGTCTGCGGTCCGGTGGTGAACATCAACATGATCCCGCCCCTCGGCCTCAAGGACGCGCAGGGGCTGCTCGCCGTCATGCCCTTCTACTGGGACCTCAACGAGGGCACGCGGGCCTTCGCGAAGCGCTTCCAGGCGGCGCATCCGCGCAAGCTGATGCCGAACGACATGCAGGCCGGCTGCTACGCCGCGGCGGCGCACTACCTGAAGGCGGCGGCGAAGGCGGGCGGCGCGGAGGATGGCCGCGCCGTGGTCGCCGCCATGAAGGCGATGCCGACGGAGGACCCGCTCTTCGGGCAGGGCAGCATCCGCGCCGATGGCCGCAAGATCCACCCGGTCTTCCTGATGCAGGCCAAGGCGCCGGCGGAGTCGAAGGGCGATTGGGACTTCTTCCGCCAGGTCGGCACGGTCGCGGCCGAGGACGCCTACCGTCCGCTGGCCGAGGGCCGCTGCCCGCTCGTCCAGGGGTGAGGCCCGTGCTGCCGCTGCACGGCGTGGGGGAGGCGCGGCCGGACTTCCCGACCGTCGCCGCCATGCTGGACCACGCCGCGGCGACGGCGCCGGAGGTGGTGGCGCTCCGCCATCGCGGCCAGGCGCTGAGCTATGCCGGGCTCGATGCCGCGGCGGGGGCGCTGGCGCATCGCCTCGCCGCGCGCCTCCCGCCCGGCGAGGTGGTGGCGCTGCTGATCCCGAACGGCATCGCCTTCCACATCGCCTACTGGGCGGCGCTGAAGGCGCGGCTGACGCCGGCGCTGCTGAACGCGGCCTATCCGGTGCCGCAACTGACGCCGCTGGCCGCCGAAGCCGCGCCGCGCCTCGTGCTGCACACGGCGGAGACGGCGGCCAATGCCGCCGCGCTCGGCGCGGAGACACTGGCCGTGGAGACCGCGCCGCCCGCCGCGCCCGCCCTGCCCCTGCCGCCGCCGACGCCGCAGGACATCGCCGCCCTGCTGTTCACCGGCGGCACCACCGGAACCCCGAAGGCGGTGGAGCACAGCCACGCCCGCACCGTGCTCGCCTGCCGCGCCATGGAGTACAACTGGCCGACCCGCGCGCGCGGCGAGACCTGGCTCGCCCTCGCCCCCTTCGCCCACATCTTCGGCTTCATGCAGGGCGTGGTGAACCCCGTCTTCGGCCGCGCCACCATCGTCATCCCCGAGCGCTTCCGCCCAGGCGAAATCCTGGCGCTGCTGGCCGAGCACCGCGTGACGGTCCTCGGCGGCGGGCCGCCGGCCCTCTATGCCGGGCTGCTGGCAGCCGAGGGCTTCGCGACGGCGGACCTCTCGGCGCTCCGGGTCTGCCCCTCCGGCGGCGCGCCCTTCCCCGCGGAACTCTCGCGCCGCTGGCGGGAGGCGACGGGCCTCGAGATCCACGAGGGCTACGGCATGACGGAGATGGCGGCGATTGCCGGCGCCAATGCGCTGACCGGCCTGCGCCCGGGCGCGGTCGGCAAGCCCATCCCCTGCAACGAGGTGCAGGTGGTGGAGATCGAGACCGGCACTCGGGTGCTGCCTGCCGGCGAGCGCGGCGAGATCCGCGTGCGCGGCCCGCACATGATGCAGGGCTACCGCAACCGCCCAGCGGAGACAGCGCAGGCGATCCGCGAGGGCTTCCTCTACACGGGCGATATCGGCCACCTGGATTCGGAGGGCTTCCTCTTCATCACCGACCGCCGCAAGGACGTGGTCATCGTGAAGGGCTTCAACGTCTTCCCCCGCGAGGTGGAGGAGGCGATCCACGCGCATCCCGCGGTCGGCGCCGTCGGCGTCATCGGCACGCCGGATGCGCGCTCGGGCGGCGAGCGCGTGATCGCCTTCGTGGTACCCCGCCCCGGTGCGGCGCTTGACGCGGCGGCGATCGCCGCACATTGCGCCGCCCGCCTCGCGCCCTATGCCTGCCCGGCCGAGATCCGCATCCTGGACGCGCTGCCGATGACGGCCGCGGGCAAGACCGACCGCCTCGCGCTGCGGCGCGCGGCCGACACCTGACAGGAGGAAATCGATGCCGAACGGCACGCCGCCCTTCCGCGCCGACCATGTCGGCAGCCTGCTGCGCCCCGCCGCGCTGCGCGAGGCGCGCGCCGCCCGCGCCGAGGGAAGGCTCGACCCTGCCGGCCTGCGCGCGGTGGAGGATGACTGCATCCCGGCCGCCATCGCCCGCCAGCGCCAGGCCGGCCTGCGCGCCGTGACGGATGGCGAGTACCGCCGCGCCTTCTGGCATTTCGACTTCCTCGCCGGCCTCGGCGGCGTCGAGATGTACGAGAGCGACCAGGGCGTCCAGTTCAAGGGCGGCCAGACCAAGGCCTATGGCCTGAAGGTGACCGGCCCGATCCGCTACCAGGGCCACCCCTTCGTGGACCACTTCCGCTTCGTCGCCGCCCATGCGGGCGGTGCGGTGCCGAAGCAGACCATCCCCTCGCCCTCCGTGCTGCACTTCCGTGGCGGCCGGCGCGCGGTGGACACCCACACCTATCCCGAGATGGCCGGCTTCTTCGCCGATCTCGGCGCCGCCTACAACGCGGCGATGCGGGACTTCGCCGCCGCGGGCTGCCGCTACCTGCAGCTCGACGAGACCAACATCGCCTATCTCTGCGACCCGGAGCAGCTGGCGCAGCTCCGCAATCGCGGCGAGCAGGTGGAGGGCCTGCTCGAGACCTACGCCGCGCTGATCAATCAGGCGATCGCCGGGCGGCCGGCGGACATGATCGTTTCCATGCATCTCTGCCGCGGCAATTTCCGCTCCATGCACATCGCCTCCGGCGGCTACGACCCGGTCGCCGAGGTGCTGTTCAACGGCATCGAGGTGGATGCCTACTTCATGGAGTACGACACGGAGCGAGCCGGCACCTTCGCGCCGCTGCGCTTCCTGCCGAAGGGCAAGACCGTCGTGCTGGGCCTGGTCACCAGCAAGACCGGCGCGCTCGAGAGCAGGGACGTGCTGAAGCGGCGGATCGACGAGGCCGCGAAATACGCGCCGGTCGAGCAGCTGGCGATCAGCCCGCAATGCGGCTTCGCCTCGACCGAGGAGGGCAACCTGCTCTCCGAGGCCGAGCAGTGGGCGAAGCTCGAGCTCTGCGTCGAGGTCGCGCAGGAGGTCTGGGGCAGGCTATAGCGCCGCCCCTTCCACCACCCCTTCCGCCGCCCTTTCCATTGGGCCGAGCAGGCCGCGCAGCCGCGCGACCTCCGCCTCCGCCGCCTGCAGGCGGTGCAGCAGCGGCGAAAGCTCCTCCGCCGTCCAGCGCGGCGTGATGTGCTGCGGGCAGTTCCAGTCATAGCCCGCGACGGTGATCAGCACCGCGCGCTCGGCGCGTTCCGCCTGGCCCGGGGGCGCCAGGCGCGCGACCAGCGCCGGGTCCTCCTCCTTCGTCACCACGCGGGCGCGGCCCAGCAGCTTCAGCCGCCGCCGGTTGGGGTAGTCCATCAGGAACAGCGCCACGCGCGCCTCGCCGGCCAGGTTGCCCAGCGTGACGTGCTGGCGGTTGCCGCGCAGATCGGCGAAGCCGATGGCCGAGGCGTCCAGTGCGCGCAGGAAGCCCGTCGGCCCGCCGCGATGCTGGATGTAGGGCCAGCCGGTCTCCGAGACGCTGGCCAGGTAGAAGCTGTCGCGCTCCGCCAGGAAGGCGATCTCCTGCCCGGTCAGCGC
The DNA here is from genome assembly GCA_035640795.1 of Crenalkalicoccus sp. Lineage (GTDB taxonomy): Bacteria > Pseudomonadota > Alphaproteobacteria > Acetobacterales > Acetobacteraceae > DASQVL01. The sequence continues at coordinate 4,268 of DASQVL010000501.1, forward strand.
GGCGTCGTCGGGTCCCGCCTGCTGCATGCGCGCACAGGCGGCGCGGCTACCGATGCGCGCCTGTTCCGCCTGCACGCGCGGGGTGAAGACGAGGTCCGCGAAGTGGCGTCCCATGCCGGTCGCCTCAGCGCGCCGTGGCAAGGGCGGGCGGGGCGGCAGCCCCGGCCGGCCCCGGAGGCGCGCCGGCGGCCGGCATGGTCGCGAAGGCGATACCGGTGCTGACGAGCGAGACGAGGAGACGACGGAGAAGCGGGCGCATGGCCGGGATTCCAGGCTTGGCGCGCCGCTGCTGCGGCGCACCGGAAAACTGGCGATCCCCGGGGTGATGATGATGCGCGTGGGGTGCAAGTCCCTGTTGCGGGGCATGCAAGGGTGGCGTGGGTTGGCCTTGGGGCAGGGGAACCTCCCCTGCGGTGACCCCCAGGACCTCCATCCGCGATGCGGCCCAGCCGCACCGCACGATGCTGTTTCCTTATTCTGCGGGGAAAGGGCCGTTTCCCCGTCCCGGCCATGATCCGAAGCGGGCCGCGGCGATCCGGGACCCAGCGAAGATGCGCAGCAACTTCGCTGCGGGCCCGGAGCACGGCCCGACGCTCGGCGCCAGCCCCGGGCCCGAACCCCGAGCCTCAGACCGCCGGCTTGGTCCCCGCCGCAATCCGCGGCTTGTCCTCCGAAGCCCGCTGCTCTCCCAGCATCCGCGCGACCACCCCACCCAGGATGCCACCCACGATCGGCGCCGCCCAGAACAGCCAGAGCTGGCCGAGATAGGCCCCGCCCGCGAACAGCGCCGGCCCGGTGCTGCGCGCCGGGTTGACCGAGGTGTTGGTCACCGGGATCGAGACCAGGTGGATCAGCGTCAGCGCCAGCCCGATCGCGATCGGCGCGAAGCCGCCCGGCGCGCCCGGCGCCGTCGCCCCCATGATGACGATCAGGAAGAAGCAGGTCGCCAGCACCTCCATGATCAGGCAGGCGCCGAGGCCGTACTTGCCGGGGCTCAGCTCGCCATAGCCATTGGCCGCAAAGCCGCCGAGCTCGAAGCCCGGCTTGCCGCTGGCGATCAGGTACAGCACGCAGGCCGCAGCCACCGCGCCCAGCACCTGCGCGACGATGTAGGGCGCCACGATGCCGGAGTTGATGCGCCCGCCCGCCAGCAGGCCAAGCGTGACGGCCGGGTTGAAATGCCCGCCGGAAATCGGCCCCACCGCATAGGCCATCGTCAGCACGGTCAGCCCGAAGGCGAGTGCCACGCCGGCGAAGCCGATGCCGAGTTGCGGGAAGGCGGCGGCCAGCACCGCGCTGCCGCACCCGCCGAAGGTCAGCCAGAAGGTGCCGAGGAACTCGGCCCCCACGCGACGTCCCATGTCCATGTCCATGCCCCGTCCCTCACCCAGCGGTGACGGGACGCCCGACCCGGCAGGGCGACGCCCCGGCCCGTCTCGTGGCGCCGGGGGGCCGCAGCCCGCCCGGGGGCGCAGGAGGATGCCCACGCCGGTTGCATCCTATCGCGACCGGGCGATCCGTGACCTCGCATTTGCCGGAGCGGCCGCCGCTTCGCCGCCCTTCACCGCCAGTGGGCCACAGCCGGTGGGCCACAGCCGGTGGGCCGTCCGCAGCGGGCCGGGGGCCGGGCTACTCCCCGATGCTGAGCAGCGCGCCGCGCACCCGCGCCGCGCGCAGCTGCGCCATGAACACCCAGGCCATCAGGGCGAACCACAGCGCGTCCAGCGCGAAGGCGGCGGCCAGGTGCCCCCAGGCCACCTCGCCCCGCAGCAGCGCGGCGCGCATCCCCTCGAATACATGCGCCGCCGGCAGGGCGAGGGCCACCGGCCGCAGCCAGCCGGGCAGCACGGCGACCGGATAGAACACCGCGGCGAAGGGCGTGAGCCCGAACAGCACGCTCCAGGCCAGCGCCTCCGCCCCCGCGCCGTAGCGCAGGATCAGCGAGGTGACGCCGAGCGCCACCGCCCAGCCCATCGCGAGCAGCGCGGCGAAGAAGCCCACCACGACCGGCCCCATGCGCCAGATGCCGAAGGCATAGAGCAGCCAGGCCAGCCCCATCGCCGGCAGCACGCCGACGGCGACGCGGATCACGCTCATCGCCATCAGCCCCGCCACCAGCTCCCACGGCCGGATGGGGGCCACCAGCAGGTGGCCGAGATTGCGCGACCAGATCTCCTCGAGGAAGGAGATGGAGAAGCCCATCTGGCTGCGCAGCGCGATCTCCCACAGCAGCACGCCGCCGAGCAGCACGCCGGCCGCGACGCTCGTCACCTGGTCCTGCACGCCGGCGAGGTAGGCGGTGACAAAGCCCCACACCACCATCTGCAGGACCGGCCAGTACATCAGCTCGACGACGCGCGGCCAGGAGCGGCGGAACAGGGCCAGGTGCCGGTAGATCAGTCCCCAGACGCGGCGCGCGCTCGCCCGCATCTCCCACGCCGTGCTCATGCGGGCGCCGCCGCCGGCGCGCGGCCGCGCGCGATGTCGAGGAACACCTCCTCCAGGTCGTCGCGCCCGTAGCGCTCGATGAGTGCGGCCGGGCTGCCCTGGTCCACCACGCGCCCCTGCTTCAGCATCAGCACATGGCCGCAGAGCCGCTCCACCTCCGCCATGTTGTGGCTGGCGAGCAGGATGGCGCAGCCGGTCTCCGCCCGGTACCGCTCCAGCCAGCCGCGCACCCAGTCCGCCGTGTCGGGATCGAGGCTCGCCGTCGGCTCGTCCAGCAGCAGCAGGGCCGGGCGGTTGATCAGCGCCTTGGCGAGCGAGACGCGCGTCTTCTGCCCGGCCGAGAGCTGCCCGGCCACCCGGTCGAGCAGATCCTCGAGCTGCAGCGCGGCGGCGAGCTCGGCGATCCGCCGCTCGGCCCGCGGCACGTCGTAGAGATGCGCGTAGACCCGCAGGTTCTCCGCGACCGAAAGCCGGTGCGGCAGGGCGATGTAGGGGGAGGAGAAGTTCATCCGCGCCAGCGCGGCAAAGCGGTCCCGCGCCATGTCGTGGCCGAGGCAGAGCACGCGGCCCGCGCTCGGCACGAGGAGGCCGAGCAGCATGGCAATCGTCGTCGTCTTGCCCGCGCCGTTGCCGCCGAGCAGCCCCCAGGTCGCGCCGCGCGGCAGCACGAAGGAAAGCCCCTCCACCGCGGGCGGCGCATCCCGGCGGTAGCGCTTGGTGAGGCCTTCGACGAAGATCGCTGGGTGCTCCATCGCGCGTGGCATATGCGGCCCCCTGCGGCGGCGCGCCACCCGCCCCGGCCGGAAGCGGCGGATTCCGTGGCGCCGTCTCGCCTCCCCGCGCTAGCCTCCGACAACCGGACGTAATGGGGACGTGGCGGATGGACGAGCAGGCCGGGAGCGGCGCCGGCGTCGCCGAGCTGCAAGCCGTTCGGACCGCACCACCGCAGGCCGCAGGCAGCCTCGCCGATTGCGATGTGGTGTTCCGCGGCGGCATCACCTCCGGCGTCATCTATCCCGGCACCATCGCCGCACTCGCCGAGCGCTACCGCTTCCGCTCGGTGGGCGGCGCCTCGGCCGGCGCCATCGCCGCCGGCGTCACCGCCGCGGCCGAGCATGGCCGCCAGTCCCGCAACAACCCGGACGCCTTCGCCGAGGTGGCCGGCATCGCGCAGCAGGTGGGCGGGCAGACGACCAGCCTGCGCACCCTGTTCCGCCCCGGCCCGGGCTGGGGGCTGTGGCTGCTCGACCAGGCCTTCTGGGCGGCGCTGCGCTTCGGCTTGAAGGAACTGGCGATCGCCACCGTGATGGCGGGCCTCCTGATCGGCCTGCTGGTCGCATGGCTGATCGGTGGCGGCTGGGGCAGCCTGCTCTTCTTCCTCCTCCTCGTGCCCGTGGCCCTCGCCGTCGGGCTCGGCACCCTCGTCTTCACTGCGCTGCCGCGCGCGGGCTTCGGCCTCTGCCCGGGGATCAACCCGAAGGTCACCCAGGACGCAGCGGCGATGCAGCGCGACGGCGCGCTGATGGACTGGCTGCACGTGACGGTGCAGCGCGCCGCGGGCCGCAGCGTCGGCCGCGTCACCGCCTCGGCGCCGCAGGGCGGGAAGGCCATCCCGCCGTCCGAGCGCCCGCTGACCATGGGCGACCTGTGGGGGGAGGGACCGGCGCGCGAGGTGGATCTGGTGCTGACCACCACCAACCTCTCGCAGGGACTCTCCCACCGCTTTCCGTTCCTGGAGCGGGAGGATGGCAGCCTCTACTTCCATCCCGAGGAACTCGCGCAGGTGCTGCCGCGCGACGTGGTGCGCTGGATGGTGCTGACGGCGCGCGAGCCCGACCCGCGCGTCGCGGATCAGGCGCGCGCCCGCGGCCTCTGCCGCCTGCCGGCGCCGCACGACCTGCCCGTGCTGCTCGGCGTACGCCTCTCGCTGAGCTTCCCGGGGCTGATCGCCGCGGTGCGGCTGCACGCCCAGGGCGCCGATGCGCGGGGCGGGGCGACGGCCCTCGCCCCCTGCTGGTTCTCGGATGGCGGCATCACCTCCAACTTCCCGATCAACGCCTTCGACGCGCCGCTGCCGCGCTGGCCGACCTTCTGCATCGACCTGCGGGAGGCCGAGCAGGTCTCCCAGCAGGACCTGCCCGACCTGAAGACGCGCATGGAGGTGGCGCGCGACCGCGCCGCGGCGGCGGCGGCAGAGCGCGGGCGCAACCCCGCCCCCTGGCGGGACGCCCGGGCCGCTTCTCCCGCGCCCGCCGCGACGGCGCCCGGGGCCAGCCCGGATCCGCTGGTCGTCATGCCGATGGATGTGGATGACGACCAGGGGCCGCGCTTCCGCGCCCGGGTGGATGGCAGCCTGCCCGCCTTCCTCGGCGCCATCGTCAGCACCGCGCGCAACGCCGCGGAGAACGAGCTGATGCTGCTGCCCGGCTACCGCGACCGCGTGGTGCATGTGCTGACCCGGGCGGGGGAGGGCGGGCTCAACCTCGCCATGCCGCCGGCGACCATCGCGACATTGAGCGCGCGCGGCCGCACGGCCGGGGAGCTGCTGGTCAGCCGCTTCCACCCGGAGGGTGCCGCGGCCCGGGCGGGCTTCGGCCTCGGCTGGCCCAATCAGCGCTGGGTCCGCTACCGCTCCACCATGGCGGGGACGGAGCGGTTCCTGGCCGACTTCGCCCTTGCCTGGCGCGCCCCGGCGCCGGGCGCCTTGCCCTTCGAGGAGGCGCTCGCCCAGTCCGGCCAGGCCTGGCCCGATCCGGAAACGGCGGCCGCCGCGCGGGAGCAGACCGGCAAGGTGCTGGAGTTGGCGGACGGGATGCGCGCCGCCGCCGCATCCCTGCCGCCACGCGAGCCGCCGGTGCTGCCCGGCGTGTTCGACGACGGCACGGAGGCGACCGGCGCGCCGCGGCCCAAGCTCGGCGTGCAATTGCGGCCGGTGGGCGAGGATCCGGAGGCGCTGCGGACCTACGATCCGGCGGCGCTCTCCGGCGCACGGAGCTCGGCGGCGGTCGGCTGATCCCGCCCTGCATAATCCTGATTTGCGGCCTGCGAAGCAGGCCGAGCGGCCGAATGGCCGCCGCGGCAAATGCCGCGAAGCCAAGCCGCGCAGGGGTGCCCATCGACGTCGCTCTGCGACGTCGATGGGGTCCCGGGTGCGGCGCCGGCGCTCGAGGGCGTTTGTGTGGCAACACAAACGCACGCCGGTATGGGACACTACCGCGTCGGTTGTATGGACCGCAAGTCTTGCAACCATGCTGGGGTTCACGTACTCCGGACCGATCCGTCGCGAG
>DASQVL010000502.1:0-2368 GCA_035640795.1 Crenalkalicoccus sp.
GGAATGGCTGGCGGCGGCTCGGCGGTGGGCGGCGCCACACGCTCGCGCAGCAGGTCGAGCGCCGGCGCCTCGGGCCCCGGCGCCAGCCGGGCCTTCTCGTCCGCGTTGAGTTCCACCGCGCGACGCACCGCCGGCGGCTCCAGCACCAGGTTGTCCTGGTTCGGCACGACCAGGCCGCCCGGCTTCTCCGGCCGCACCTTGATCGGCCGTGGATCGGGCTCGATCACCGGCACGGCGGCGGGGGTGGCGGAGCGGTGCAGGCCCCAGACCACCGCGCCGCCACAGCCCAGCGCGCCGATCAGCCCGCCGGTGACCGCCAGCATGCGCCAGGGCGCGTTCTCGCGCTCCGGCCGCACCCGGTAGGACGGTATCGTGATGTCGCTCACCGCATTTCCTCGACCGGCGTGACCCCCATCACCGCGAGGCCCGATCGGATGACGCTGGCCGTGGCGGCGACCAGCGCCAGCCGAGCCCCGGTCGCTTCCGGCTCATCCCCCCGAATGAACCGCAGCGTCGAGTCATCCCGCCCCTTGTTCCAGAGTACATGAAAATCGCCGGCCAAGTCATGGAGAAAGAACGCGATCCGGTGCGGCTCCCTCGCGAGGGCCGCGGCCTCCACCGTGCGCGGCCAGGCGGCGAGGCGGCGGATCAGGCCGAGCTCCGCGGGGTCCGACAGGTGATGCAGCGGCGCCGTGGCCAGCGACGCCGGCGCCGGGTCGCCCACCTGGCGCAGGACGCTGCGGCAGCGCGCATGCGCGTATTGCACGTAGAAGACCGGGTTGTCGCGCGACTGCTCGACCACCTTGTCGAGGTCGAATTCCATCTGCGCATCGGCCTTGCGGGTCAGCATGGTGAAGCGCACGGCATCCCTGCCGACCTCGTCCAGCAGGTCGCGCAGCGTCACATAGGTGCCGGCGCGCTTCGACATGCGCATCGGCTCGCCGCCCTTCATCACGCGGACGATCTGGGTCAGCACGACCTCGAGCGTGACGCGGCTGTCGGAGAGCGCGGCGACGGCGGCCTGCATGCGGCGGAGATAGCCGCCATGGTCGGCGCCCCAGACATGGATCAGCTCCGCGAAGCCGCGCTCGATCTTGCCCAGGTGGTTGGCGATGTCGTTGGCGAAATAGGTGCCGCTGCCGTCGGACTTGCGGAGCGGACGGTCCACCTCGTCGCCGAAGGCGGTGGCGCGGAACAGGGTCTGCTCGCGCGGCTCCCAGTCCTCGGGCGTCCTGCCCTTGGGCGGTTCGAGGACGCCGCGGTAGATCAGGCCCTTGGCGGCGAGCAGCGCCTCGGCGCGGGCGAGCGTGCCGTCCGCGATCAGCGTGCGTTCCGAGACGAAGACGTCGTGGCGAACGCCGAGGGCGGCGAGATCCTCACGGATCTCGTCCATCATGCGGGCGACCGCGAAGTCGCGCACCGTGTCGAGCCAGCGCTCCGGCGGCGCCGGCCGGGCGCCGGGCTCCGCGAGCGAATCGCCGTGCAGGTGGCGCAGCGCCTCCCCCACCGGGATCAGGTAGGCGCCGCGATACTGCAGCCCGCCGGGGGCGAGGCGGTCGTACTCGGTCTCCGTCATTGCCGTGCCAAGCGCCTGCAGGTAGCGCCAGTAGGCCGCCCAGCCGAGCGCCTGCACCTGCGCCCCGGCATCGTTGACGTAGTACTCCTTCGTCACCGCCCAGCCCGCCTTGCCGAGCAGGTTGGCCAGCGCATCCCCCACCACCGCGCCGCGGCAATGGCCGACATGCATGGGCCCCGTGGGGTTTGCGGAGACATACTCCACATCGGCCCGCCTGCCGCCGCCGAGGGCGCTGTCGCCATAGGATTCGCCCGCATGCAGGATCACCGGCAGCTGGGCGCGCAGGAAATCCTCGCGCAGGCGGAGGTTGACGAAGCCAGGGCCGGCCGGCGCCGCTTCCGCGACCTCGGGCAGGGCGGCGAGCCGTTCCGCCAGCGCCGCGGCGAGCTTCGGCGGCGGCTGGCGCGCGGGCCTGGCGGCGACCAGGGCGGCGTTGGTCGCCATGTCGCCATGCGCCGGCTCGCGCGGCGGCTCCATCTGCACCCGCGCCAGCGCCTCCTCCGGCAGCTCGGGGAGCAGCTCCCCCAGCGCCTCCACGGTGCGGGCGCGCAGGGCGGCGAAGATGTCGTGCTCGCTCATGGCGCTCCGCATTAGCCCAGGCGCCGCGCGGCAGCCATGGGCCGGCCGCCGCAACTTTCGGTTGCGAACCCGGCGCGGCGACCCCGGCTTCGCCAGGGCGTCCCCGAAGCCGGGAGGAGGAAGCGGGTGCTGGGGGAGAGTGGTGGTCCGGGTGTCCCCGGAGGAGAGGTTCCCTGTCCTTCCCCAAGGGCAACCTACCCGAACGCCCCCACC
>DASQVL010000503.1:0-4324 GCA_035640795.1 Crenalkalicoccus sp.
GGCGAAGCACCTGGCCGACCGCCAGCTGCGGCTGGAGCCGGCGCTGCAGGCCTGGATCCTTGGCCTGCTGCCGCGCGAGGCGGGGGCGGTGGCGGAAGCGGCGGCGCGGCTTGACCGCGCGGCGCAGGCCGCCCGTGGCCGGCTCACCCGTGCGCTGGTCCGCGCCGCGCTGGCGGAGCTCGCTGCCGGCCCGGATGATGATTCGATGGTGGAGTCCTCGCCCGGGCCCCGCCTGCTGTAGGGTGCGCCGATGTCCCTCGCCCAGTCCCTGCCCGTCGCCGAACCCGCCGCCGTCATCGCCCCCGATGTGCCGGAGCGCTTCATCAACCGCGAGCTGTCCTGGCTCGACTTCAACACGCGCGTGCTCGAGGAAGCCTCCAACGAGCGCCACCCGCTGCTGGAGCGGCTGCGCTTCGTGGCGATCTCCGCCTCCAACCTCGACGAGTTCTACTCCGTGCGCGTCGCCGGCCTGGTGGGGCAGGAGCGGGCGGGCTTCACCACGCCCTCGCCCGATGGCCGCACGCCGAGCCAGCAGCTGGCCGAGATCCATGTCCGGGCGGAGGCGCTGATCGCGGAGCAGCAGCGCGCATGGGCGAGGCTGCGCGGCCTGCTGGCCGGGGCCGGCCTCGTCGTCTGCGAGCGCGACGAGCTCACCGAGGCCGACTGCGCCTGGCTCGGCGACTGGTTCAACGAGCGGGTCTTCCCGGTGCTGACCCCGCTCGCCGTGGATCCGGCGCATCCCTTCCCCTTCATCGCGAACCTGGCCCTTTGCCTCGTCCTCAAGCTGGTGCGGGAGGAGGATGGGGCGACCATGCGGGCGCTGCTCACCCTGCCGCCGCAGGTGGACCGCTTCATCCGCCTGCCGGCGCAGGAGGGCGACCGTACCATCCGCTTCGTGCTGCTCGAGGACGTGATCCTGCTCTCGCTCCGGCGGCTCTTTCCCGGCTACGTGCTGGCGGACCGCGGCATGTTCCGCCTGATCCGCGATACCGACGTGGAGTTCGAGGAGGAGGCCGAGGATCTCGTCCGCTCCTACGAGACGGCGCTGAAGCGCCGCCGCCGCGGCCGTGCCATCCGGCTGACGGTGGATGCCGGCATGCCGCCCGACATGGTGGAGTTCGTCGCCGAGGAGCTGGACGCGCCGCGCGGCGAGCTGTTCGTGGCGGAGGGCCTGCTCGGCCTCGCCGACCTCAAGCAGCTGATCGTGGATGACCGGCCGGACCTGCTGTTCACCCCCTACACGCCGCGCTTCCCCGAACGCATCCTGGATTTCGGCGGCGACTGCTTCGCGGCGATCCGCGCCAAGGACATCGTCGTCCACCACCCCTATGAGAGTTTCGACGTGGTGGTGCAGTTCCTGCGCCAGGCGGCGCGCGACCCGAACGTCGTCGCCATCAAGCAGACGCTCTACCGCACCAGCCGGGAGAGCCCGATCGCCCGCGCGCTGATCGAGGCCGCGGAGGCCGGCAAGAGCGTGACCGGCGTGGTGGAGATCAAGGCCCGCTTCGACGAGGAGCGCAACATCGCCCTGGCGCGCGAGCTGGAGGCGGCCGGCGTGCAGGTGGTCTTCGGCTTCGTGGACCTGAAGACCCACGCCAAGGTCAGCCTGGTGGTGCGGCGGGAGGGCAGCGGGCTCCGCTCCTACGCGCATTTCGGCACCGGCAACTACCACCCGGTCACGGCGCGCATCTACACCGACCTCTCCTTCTTCACCGCCGACCCGGCGCTGACGCGGGACGCCGCCAAGCTGTTCAACTACATGACCGGCTATGCGCGGCCGGAGACGATGGAGGCGCTGGCCTTCTCGCCGCTGACCATGCGCCCCACCCTGCTCGCGCTGATCGAGCAGGAGATCGGCTACGCGCGCGAGGGCAAGCCCGCTGCCATCTGGGTGAAGCTCAACAGCCTGGTTGACGAGCAGCTGATCGACGCGCTCTACCGGGCGAGCCAGGCCGGGGTGAAGGTGGATTGCGTGGTGCGCGGCATCTGCTGCCTGCGCCCGGGCGTTCCCGGACTGTCGGAGAACATCCGGGTGAAGTCCATCGTCGGGCGCTTCCTCGAACACTCGCGCATCTGCGCCTTCGGCCATGGCGGCCGGCTGCCCTCGCGCAAGGCACGGGTGTTCATCTCCTCGGCGGACTGGATGGCGCGCAACATGGACTGGCGGGTGGAGACGCTGGTGCCGGTGTACAACCCGACCGTCCATGCGCAGATCCTCGACCAGATCATGGTGATGAACCTGAAGGACACGGCGCAGAGCTGGGAGCTGCGGCCGGACGGCAGCTGGCAGCGCATGCGGCCGGGCCCCAACCTCTTCTCGGCGCACGAATACTTCATGACCAATCCCTCGCTCTCCGGCCGCGGCAGCGCGCTGCATCGCACGGCGATGACGCAGACGCGGCGACACCGCCAGGACCGTGTGGCGCAGGACTGAGGGCGCGGGGGCGGCTGCCGCCGCCGCCGTGGGGAGCCGCAGCACAGATGGATGACCTCGTCTGGTCGCACTGGCCCACGGAGCCGCAGGGCGCCCGCCCGCTGCGCTGCGGCGTGGTGGATGTCGGCTCCAACTCCGTCCGCCTCGTCGTCTTCGAGGGCCGCAGCCGTAACCCGCTCGCGATCTTCAACGAGAAGGCCGTGCTCGGCCTCGGCCGCGGCCTCGCCGCCACCGGCCTGCTGAACGAGGCGGCGATCGAGCCGGCGCTCACCGTCCTCGGTCGCTACCACGTCCTGGCGCGCGCCATGCGCGCCGCGCCGCTCGAGGTGCTGGCGACCGCGGCGGTGCGCGACGCCGCCAATGGGCCTGCCTTCGTCGCGGCGCTGGAGCGCCGCATGCCGGGCGTGCCGGTCCGCATCCTCTCCGGGGAGGAGGAGGCGCGGCTCTCCGCGGAGGGCGTGCTGCTCGGCTTCCCCGCCGCCTCCGGCGTCCTCGGCGACCTCGGCGGCGGCTCGCTCGAGCTGGTGCGGCTGCAGGAGGGGGAGGTTCGCCGCGCCGTCTCCCTCCCGATCGGCGCCATCCGCCTTGCCGACCGCGCCGGGGGCGACGTGGTGCGCGCCCGCGCGGTCGTGGAGGAGGAGTTATCTCGCCAGCCCTGGCTTGCCGAGGGGGAGGGGCGCGACCTCTATCTGGTGGGCGGCGCCTGGCGGGCACTCGCCCGCATGCACATCGCCCAGACCGGCTACCCGCTCGCCATCGTCCACCACTACGTGCTGCGGCGGGAGGAGGCGCGCGACCTCGCCGGCGTGATCATGGCGGCGTCCCGCCGGATGCTGGAGCGCATGCCGGAGGCGCCGCAGAAGCGCCTGGCCGACCTGCCCTTCGCCGCCGTGGTGCTGCGCCGCCTGCTGCGGGCGACCGGCGCCGCGCGCGTGGTGTTCTCGGCGAACGGGCTGCGCGAGGGCTGGTATGCCGGGCTGCTGCCGCCCGATCTGCGGCGTGTGGACCCGATGCTGGCCGCCGCGCGCGAGATGGCGCTGCTCTGGGGACGCGACCCCGCCCTGCCGCCGGCGCTGCTCGCCTGGACGGACCCGCTCTTCCCCGGCCAGGACGTGGCGCTCCGCGCGCTGCGCGAGGCCGCCTGCTGGCTGTCCGACACCGGCAGCCACGACCACCCCGACTACCGGGCGGAGCAGAGCTTCCTGCGCATCCTCCGCCAGCACGGCGCCGGGCTCGACCACCACGCCCGCGCCTTCCTCGCCCTGGCGGCGGCGCTGCGCTACGACGCCGAACCGGGCGCACCCTTCCTGACCCCGGCCCATGTTCTGCTGGACGGCGCCACGGTGCGCCGGGCCGGCGTGCTGGGGGCGGCACTCCGCCTCGCCTACACGCTCTGCGGCGGCACGCCGGCGCTGCTCGCCGGCACCCGGCTGGAGCGCGCGGGCGCGCGGCTGGTGCTGCGCCTGGCGGAGGGCACCGGCGTCTTCGCGGGGGAGAGCGTGGAGCGGCGGATGGAGGCACTGGCCGCGACGCTCGGCCTGCAGCCGGCGGTGGAGGCCGCGGCGGGCTAATGTCCTGCCCGCGAAGTTCGCTGCTTCAGCAGCGAGCGGAGCGGACCAGCAGGCCACTGAAAACAATGGCTGGTGGACCGAGAACGAAGTCCGAAGGACTTCGGAATCGGGACACTAGGGTGCTTTCACCCGTGCGACAGGCCGCGCCGGCGACTGAGGGCGTTTGTGTGTCAACACGAACGCATACTGGTCTCAGGCGCCGAGCTGCACCCTGACCTGCTGCCGCACGGCCGGGTGGCGGAGCGCGATGTGCCCGCGCCGGGTCGCCACCTGCCAGCCTTCCGCCCGCGCCTGGCCAAGGAGGGCGCAGGGCAGCACC
>DASQVL010000504.1:0-2922 GCA_035640795.1 Crenalkalicoccus sp.
CGGCTCCGGCATGCCGCCGGAACCCGTCGTGCGCGCCGCCGTGCCGCTGGACGCCGAGCCCGACGAGGCCGGCATGGCGGCGGCGCGCTGGGCGCTGCAGCATGGCCGCGCCACCGGCCGCGGCACGGATACCCTGCCGGCCGGGACGGACTGGCAGTTCCGCCCGATGCGCACGGCGCGCGGCATGGTCGGGCTGCTCGGCCTGCGGCTCGGCAGCGAGGGAAGGGCGCCGGGCGACGTCGCCGAGCGCACCCTGAACGCGCTGCTCGACCAGGCAGCGGTCGCGGTGGAGCGCGCCGAGCTGATGCAGGAGCAGGCGGAGAGCCGCGCCCGGGCGGAGACGGAGGAGCTGCGCACCGCCCTGCTCTCCTCCCTCGGCCACGACCTGAAGACGCCGCTCACCGCCATCCGCGGCGCGCTGGAGACGCTCGCCGCCTCGGGCGAGGCGCTGCCGCCGGCGACCCGCGCCGACCTGCTGGCGACCGCCATCGAGGAGACGGCGCGGCTCTCCCGCTGGCTCGGCAACATCCTCGACCTGGTGCGGCTGGAAGGCGGGCAGGTGAAGGCGCGGCTGGAGGCGCTGGACCTCGCCGAGGCGCTGGAAACCGCCGCGGCGCGCGCCGAGCGGGCGAGCGGCCGGACCATCCTGCGCGACGTGCCGGCAAGCCTGCCGCGGCCGCGCCTCGATCCCGCGCTGCTCGACCAGATCCTCGCCAACCTGCTGGACAACGCGCTGAAATTCTCGGGCCCGACCGGCCAGGTGCGGCTCGCCGCCTGGCGGGAGGGGGCGGAGGTCGCGGTCGCCGTGGAGGATGACGGGCCGGGCATCGCGCAGGCCGACCTGCTGCGCGTCTTCGATCCCTTCTTCCGGGCGCGGCGCACCGACCGCGTGGCCGCCGGCAGCGGCCTCGGCCTAGCCATCTGCCGCGGCCTCGCCGCCGTCATGGGCGGGCGCATCGCGGCCGAGAGCCCGATCGCCGGCGGCCGCGGCACCCGCATCCTGCTCCGCTTCCCGGCATGACCTCGGGTGCCGCGCCGCGGGTCCTCGTCGTGGACGACGAGCCGCAGATCCACCGCTTCCTCGCCCCGGCCCTGCAGGCGGCGGGGTTCGAGCCGCTGCGCGCCGAGACGGGGCGCGAGGGGCTCAGGCTCGCCCTGACGCGCGCCCCGGCCGCCGTGCTGCTCGACCTCGGCCTGCCCGACATGGACGGCAAGGAGGTGCTGGCGCGGCTGCGCGCGACGAGCGCCGTCCCCGTCATCGTGCTCTCCGCCCGCGACCGGGAGGCGGAGAAGGTCGCGGCCCTGGATGCGGGCGCCGACGACTACGTGGAGAAGCCCTTCGGCGTGGCGGAGCTGCTGGCGCGCCTCCGCGCCGCGACGCGCCGGGCGCTGCGCGCCGAGACGCCGGAGCCGCTGGTGCACGCCGGCCCGCTGGAGGTGGACCTGGAGCACCGGATGGTGCGCGTCCAGGGCGCCGAGGTCGCGCTGACGCCGCGGGAGTGGGAGCTGCTGGCGGCGCTGGCCCGGGATGCCGGCAAGGTGGTGACGCAGCGCCGCCTGCTGACTGCGATCTGGGGCCCGGCGCATGCCGAGGACACCCAGTATCTCCGGGTCTATGTCGGGCAGATCCGGCACAAGCTGGGCCCCGCCGCCGCGGTGCTGCGGACCGAGCCGGGGGTGGGCTACCGCCTCGTGCAGGACTGACCGCGGCTGGCCCGCTTCCGGTGAGGCAGCACCCCGGGCAACCGCCCGGATGGCGGTGACGTTCGCGCCCGCAATACCGATTCCTGTCTTCCCGTCCGAACCCCGGGGCGCCGGTGCTCCCCACACCCCGCCTTGAGACCCGGGTGCCATACCGCCCCCGGCAGGATGCCCGGCCCGGCCGCGCTCACGCCGCCGCCCCGCGCGGATGCCGCCGGCGGAAATCCGCCGCCATCTCCTCCAGCGTCACGAAGCGCACGCCTGGATGCCTCAGCATGTGGGCGATCATCCGCTCCAGCATCAGCAGCACCTGCGGCCGGCCGGAGACGTCGGGGTGGATGGCGATCGGCACCACCGCGTAGTCGTATTCGCGGTACACGTAGTCGAAGTGGTCGCGCCAGATCTGCTCCAGCTGGTGCGGCGAGACATAGCCGTGGCTGTTCGGGAATTTCTTGATGAACATCATCGGCGGTAGGTCATCCAGATGCCAGCCCGCCGGGATCTCGACGAGCGCGGTCTCGCGCCCGCGGGTGAAGGGCTTCATCCAGCTCTCGGCCGGCTGGCTGTAATCGATCTTCGTCCAGGCATCGCCGGTGCGGACGTAATAGGGCACGCAGTCATGGTGCATCAGGCTGTGGTCGTAGGCGATGCCGCGCGCCAGCAGGATCTCGATGGAGGTCTCGCTCACCTCCCACCAGGGAGCGATGTAGCCGGCCGGGCGGCGGCCCCAGTGCTTCTCGATCAGCGCGATGCACTTGTCGAAGATCGCCTCCTCCTGCGCGCGGGACAGGGCGAGCGGGTTCTCGTGGCTGTAGCCGTGCAGCCCGATCTCGTGGCCGGCCGCGGCCACCATGTCGGTTTCGCGCGGGAAGCTCTCGATGGTGTGGCCGGGAATGAAGAAGGACTGCTTCAGGCCGAAGCGCTCGAACAGCCTGAGCAGGCGCGGGATGCCGACCTCGGCGGCGAAGACGCCCCGGCTGATGTCGCCCGGGCTGTCCTCGCCACCATAGCTGCCGAGCCAGCCGGCCACCGCGTCGCAATGGATGCTGAAGGCGCAGAGGATCTCCTTGGCCATCGTGTCTCCCTCTCATTGGTCGTTGGCCTGGCGCCAGCGCTCGATCGCGGCGATCGCCCGAGCGCCGTCGATGATATCGGCGCAGCGGCGACCGACATCCCTCAGCTTCCGGGCGTGCGCCGTCTCGTCGTGGTCGCCGACGCGAT
>DASQVL010000505.1:0-3188 GCA_035640795.1 Crenalkalicoccus sp.
GCGGAGCGCGCCGGGCACGCCGACCGCACGGCCGCCCACCGCGGCCTCGTAGAAGCCCATCGGCCGGCCCTCGCGCAGGAACAGGGCCTGGGAGGCCGCGGCAGGCGCCGTCTCCCGCCCGTCCCAGGCCTGCAGCCTTCGGGCGGCGGCATCCCAGAGCAGCAGCAACGCCCCGCCGCCGAGACCGGAGGATTGCGGCTCCACCACCGCCAGCATGGCCTGGACGGCGACGGCGGCATCGGCGGCGCTGCCGCCGTCGCGCAGCATTTCGAGCCCGGCCGCGGCCGCCATCGGGTTGGCCGCGACCACCATCTGCCGCTGCGCCTCGGCCGCCCCGGCGGGGCCGGCGAGCAGGGCGAGCAGCAGCAGGGCGGGGCGGCGGAGCATGGCCCTGGCTATGCCGAAACGAGACGGCTGCCCAGGGCTGGGATGGGGGGCCGGCACGGGGGGCCGGCGGGCAGGGCGTGAGCGGCCCGCACCCAGACCTGGCCGGAGGGGAGGAGCGGTGCCGCCCTGCCGCCTCCGGCTGCGGGCCCCGGCTGCCGGCCATGGGGCACGCCTCTGGCCGGCGGCCTTGAACCCGCCGCGGAGGGGCGCAACATCGCTGTCATGGACCAGTTCCGCCGCCCGCCCCGGGTGCTCGACATGACGCCGGAAGGGGAGTTCCGCGATCCCGCGCCGATGCCGGCCGCGACCTGGCTGGACCGCGCCCTGGCGCGGGTCGGCGGCGTCGCCCTGCTGCTGGCAGCGATCGCCGGCGGCTTCGTCGTGGTCGCACTGGCGCTGCTCTTCCTCGGCCTGCTGCTGCCGATCGCGGTCGGCGCCGGGCTGATCGCCTTCGGCACGCTGTGGTGGCGCATGCGCCGGATGCGGGCGCGCGGCGCGGACCCGGTGCGCTTCGTCATCCTGCGGCGCTGAGCTTCCAGAATATCGTATACGTGTGGTGCGGCGCGACACAGACCGCGTCGTCCCGTCCCCATAGGGTCCATCCCGCCGCCCCGTGTGGCGGAGGAGGACCTGAAGATGACACGCAATCGCCCGCGGTTCCCGGCCGCGCCGGTCCTGGGCGTTGCCCTCGGCCTGCTCGTGGCCCCCACTCTCGCCCATGCCGAGGATGGCAGCAGCGGCACTGCCGCCGAGGCCGCCGCCGCTGCCGTGCAGCGGGAGGGCACGGGCTGGCAGAATGGCGCCGCCTCGTTGAGCCCGGCAGGCGACGGCGCCTACACGCTGTCGCATGATGTGAATCCGCGCGGCCAGGTCGGCATGGGCATGCCGCGCGTGGTGGACACCGTGGATGGGCGGCCGGTGATCCAGTACACCCCCGTCCCGTCACCCGAGGGCCAGGTGGCGGGCCGCTGACCGGGCCGCCCCCGCCGCAACCGCGCCGGCGGGGGCGCGTTCGCCGGGGCAGTGCAGCCCGGGCGGGATCTCATGCGACATCGGTGGGTGATGATGGCGGCGCTGCTCGCCGCGCCGGCGGCAGCGCAGAACGTGCCGCCCTCCGTCCGGCAATCGGCGCAGCAGGCGGCGCCGGCCCGGACCGCGCAGGGCTCCGAGCTGCAGGGCTATGTGCTCATGCTGCAGGAGGCGGAGGAGAAGCTGCAGCAGGCGAAGCAGCGCGCCGACCAGGAGCCTGCCCGCACTCGAGAGGGCGCGATGACCCCCGCGCGCCAGGAACTGATGCAGCAGACCCGCGAGGCCTGGCGGACCATGGAGCGCGCACCGCCCTCCTTCGCCGACAACCCGACCTACCGCAGGGCGCAGCAGCGCATGCGCGAGGATTTCGGCGCGATCGGCCCGAGCCGGACCCTGTCGAAGGAGGAGGGCGACCGCGCCGCCCAGGACGCGCTGCGCACGCTGGACGAGTTGCGGAGCGCGGCGGCGCAGGTGGCTGCGCAGGAAGGCGCCTCCGTCCCCGCGCCGCCGGTCGCGGGCGGCGGGCGCTGAAGGTCAGGCGACCTCGGCCACCCTGGTCAGCCCGAAGGCCTCGGCCAGCAGCCGATAGGAACGCTGCCGCGCCGCCGCGTCGTGGCAGGGGGTGAGCACGGCGAGCTCCGCCGTGCCGAACTCGGCCGCAAGCGCGGCGAGGCGGTCCCGCACCTGCTCCGGCGCGCCGACGATGGCACGTGCGCGGAGCCGGTCGAGATGCGCGCGCTCGGCCTCCGAATAGGGATAGGCCTCGGCTTCGGCGACGCTCGGCAGCGGCGGGAAACGGCCGGTGTCGCGGTACAGCCGCCAGAGCTCGCGGGAGCGGTAGAGCCGCCAGGCCTCGGCCTCGGTCTCCGCGGTCAGGGCGAAGACGCCGAGCGCCGCATGCGGCGCGGCGAGGCGGCCGGGCAGATCGGGCTTCGGCTGGAAGGTCTCGCGATAGACGGAAAGCGCCTCCGCGGCCCCCTGGCCGTCCGTGATGAAATGGGCGAAGCAGTAGGGCAGGCCGAAATGGGCGGCGACCTGCGCGCCGTAGTCGGAGGAGCCGAGGATCCAGACCTGCGGGCGCGTGGGCACGGCGGGCTGGGCGCGGACGTTGCGGAAGGGGTGGTTTTGCGGCAGCCCGTCGCCGAGCCAGCCGAGCACCTCCATCACCTGCGCGGGGAAGCGGTCGGCCGCTTCGCGGGCATTGGGGTTGAGAGCGAACGCGGTGCGGCCGTCCGAGCCCGGGGCGCGGCCGAGGCCGAGGTCGATCCGGCCGGGCGCGATCACCTCGGCGACGCGGAACTGCTCGGCGACCTTCAGCGCGGAGTAGTGGGGCAGCATGACGCCGGCGGTGCCGACGCGGATGCGGCGCGTGGTGGCGGCGATGGCGGCGACCAGCATCTCCGGCGCCGCGCCGGCATGGGATTCGGAATTGTGGTGCTCGGCCAGCCAGTACCGGGCGAAGCCCCACTGGTCGGCGAGGCGGGCCATGTCCAGTGTTTCGCGGATCGCCGCATCGGCGCCGCGGCCGGAGGCGATGGTGGACTGGTCGAGGATGGAGAGGGCAGGCAGGGCTTCGGACATGCGGGCGCGCCCTTCGGCTGGGAGTCTTCCAGGCGAATAGGGCAAGCGCCAAGGAGAGAGGATCAGAAAAAGGATGGTGGGGGCTTGGGGGAGGAAGTTCCCTTCCTCCCCCAAGAGGCCCCCCGCCGCGCTGGACGCCAGCCGCCCCCCCGCCCTAGCCTCCAGTCATGGAAGCGCCTGACCGCACCCCC
>DASQVL010000506.1:0-2885 GCA_035640795.1 Crenalkalicoccus sp.
ACGCCGAGGCCGGCGAGGTAGGCCCTGAGCTCCGTGAGCCAGGCGCGCAGCGCGGCCGCCTCGGCCTCCGGCGTCGCGGCACCGAGGCCGGCCGTTGCGGTGACTGCGTCCGCCGCCGCCTCCGCCGCCGCGGCGTTGGGCGCGAGCCAGGGCAGGTGGTAGCCGGCAAACTCCACCTCCGTCACGTGCTGGACGATGGCGGCGGCGATGCGCCCGCGCGCCGCATCGTCCAAGCCCGGCGCCCGGTGCTGCAGGTAGAGGCGCCCGAAGCTCGCGTGCCGCGCCTTGGCGGCGACGAAGCGGTCCAGCACGGCGGCGATGGCGGGGTTCGCGGTACTGGCGCGGTGCGCTTGCGCCAGGCGGTGCTCCAGGCCGTCCTCGAACAGGCAGTGCACCGCCACCAGCGCGTCCAGGTCGTTGCGCGCGTCGAAGGCGGCGCGGTGCAGGCGGCGGTTGAACAGCGCCGCATAGGCCTCCGTCCCCGGCCGTGCGGGGGGCTTCGCGCCGTCGGGCGCGGCCAGCGCGCGGGCGAGCATGTCGCAGGCCTCGACCTGCCAGGCCTCCTCCGTGTTGCGCACGGTGAGGAACATGCGCGTCTCCGCCTCCCGCCCCTTCTCCATGCAGAAGCGGACGACGAGGGCTGGCGTCTCGGTCAGCGCCGTCGCCTCGACCCAGGCGCGGCGGCGCCAGGTGGCGGCGGCGGCGGCGCGCTCGCGCCGCGCGATCGCGGCGGCGCCGAGCGCGTCCCAGGGCACCTGCCGCCGCGGGTCCCAACGTGCCCGCTTGCTCTCCTCGTACAGGCGCCGCAGCGCCGGCACCTCTTCCGAGAGCTTGAGAGGGAAGCGCTGCTCGACGAGGACCGGGACCGGCTCGTCCGGCACGCCGGCAGCGGCGGCGGGGCCCATCGCCTCAGACCGTGCCGAGCTTCGGGTGGTGGAAGGCCGGCAGCTCGATGCCGAAGGCGTCCATGCGGGCGCGCACGCGCTTCAGGCTGTCCACGAAGACGGGCTTCTCCGCCTCCTCCACGGTAGCGCCGAGGCCCGCCTCCCAGGTGATGCGGTCCGCCTCGACCTCCGCGTCCGAGGCCGGGGAGGGGGGCGCGAGCCAAGCGGAGTGGTAGCCGTTCAGCTCCACCTTCTCGATCATCACGATCACGCTCTCCCGCACCTGCGCCTTCTGGGCTGGCGTCATGCGGGCGATCTCGTGCTCCAGGAAGTACCAGCCGAAGGCGCAGTGGCGCACCTCATCGCGCATGATGCTGCGGCAGATCGCCCTGGCCACCGGGTCCGTCGCGATGTCCACCAGGTGGCGGAACACGTCGAAGGCGATCTCCTCCGCCGTGCAGACCAGGGCGGCGATGATGGCCTCCAGCGGGACCGAGGTGTCGAGCGCGGCGCGGCGCACGCCATGGGTGGCGACGCTGCCCTGGTAGGCCGTCTCGATCGGCTTCTCCAGGTAGCCGCCGAGCTTCTCCGCCATCAGGTGGCAGACCTCGGCATGGCGCGTCTCCTCCTGGCTGCGGATGGTGAAGAAGAGCTGCATGTCGGAGGGCCGCCGCTCCACGCCGAAGCGGATCTGCAGCGTCGGGCTCTCGCTGATCGCGCCGTACTCGCTCCAGGCCCGGCGGCTCCAGTACTGGCGGGCGGCGAAGAGCTGCCGCTCCGGGTAGCGGGAGATATCGAGCTGGTCCCAGGGGATGTCGGTCTGCGGGTCCCACTGGTTGCGCGTGGCGGTGTGGAACAGCTCGCGGATGCGGGGGATCTCCGCGTCGAAGTCCGAGGGGAAGCGGTCCTCCGCCTGGGAGAGCAGACCCTGGACCATCTCCGTCGCTTGCGCCGGCGACATGTCGCGGGAGAGCAGCATGAGCGGGGCTCCTTCAGGCCACCAGGTTGAACCGGCCGTTCCGCCAATCGAGCATCACCACGTCGTCCTTGGAGAGGCCGCTGTGCCGCTCGGCGGAAAAGGTGAACACGCCTGACACGCCGCGGTAGCCGTGGATGCCCTCGATGGCGTCGCGCACCGCGGCGCGGTCGGACCCGCCGCGGGCGAGACCCTGCGCGGCCAGCATCATCGCGTCGTAGGTCTGGCCCACATACTGGTTGGGCGGCCGGCGGTGGCGTGCCCCGAAGCGCTCCGTCAGGCCCATGATGCCGGCGCGCACCGGGTCCGTCTCCGCCAGCTGGTCGCCCACCGGGAACTTGACGGAGAGCAGCAGCAGGCCCTGCGCGGCCTCGCCGGCCAGCTCCATGTAGCGCTGCGCGACGAAGCCGTAGCTGTGAATGAGCTGCCGGTGGTCGTCGAGGCCGAGCTGCCGCGCCTGGCGCAGGAACACCACGCCGACGGGCGCCGTGGTCCAGCAGACCACGGCCTGGCTGTCCCCGCCGCGGATGCGCGTGAGTTGCGGCGTCAGGTCCGTGTCGGCGGGGTTGAAGCTCTCGTAGGTCACCTGCAGTCCGCGGCGCGCGGCGACCAGGCGCATCTGCTCCACAGCGCTCTGCCCGAAGCCGGAGCTGTCGGCCAGCAGCGCGACCCGCGGGCGGTTGTTGGCGAGGCACCAGTCCGCCAGCCGCTCCAGCACCCGGTCGTCGTCCACGGTGCTCTTGAAGATGAAGCGGCGTTCGGCCACGGGGGTCACGATGCTCATCGCGCCCTCGGTGGAGACGAAGGGCACCCGCGCCTGCTCAGCCAGCGGAGCCATGGCCAGCGCGATGCCGCTCATGCTGCCGCCACCGACCAGGATGTCCACCCGGTCCTGGGAGAGGAGGCGGCGCGTCGCGTTCAGCGCCCGCTGCGTCTGGCTCTCGCCGTCGTAGAAGAACCACTCGATGCGCCGGCCATTGATCCCGCCGGCGGCGTTCAGCTCCTCCACCGCCAGCTCGACGC
Organism: Crenalkalicoccus sp.; assembly: GCA_035640795.1. GTDB lineage: Bacteria > Pseudomonadota > Alphaproteobacteria > Acetobacterales > Acetobacteraceae > DASQVL01. The sequence continues at coordinate 2,884 of DASQVL010000506.1, forward strand.
CG
>DASQVL010000507.1:0-4000 GCA_035640795.1 Crenalkalicoccus sp.
CCAGGGCACCGCCGCCCCGGCAGCCCCGGCCGCCCATGCGGCACAACCTGCCGCCCGGCCGGCAGCCCGCGCCGCGCGCACCGTGCCGCCCTCTGGCACGCCGCCTGCCTCACCCCCCGCGCACCTGCCAGGCCGGAGGCCCCGCATGTCCCTCTTCGGTTCGCTCACCACCGCGGTCAGCGGCCTCACCGCGCAGAGCCGCGCGCTCGGCGACATCTCGGACAACATCGCGAACAGCCAGACGACCGGCTACAAGCGGCTGGACACCAGCTTCGTCTCCTACGTGACGCAGGCGACCAGCACGCTGCACCTGCCGGGCGCGGTCGTCGCGCGCTCCGACCAGACCAACAGCATCCAGGGCACGATCGAGCAGTCGGAGGATCCGCTCGCGCTCGCCATCAGTGGCCAGGGCTTCTTCAGCGTCGCCTCGGCGAACGGCACGCAGAACGGGCTGCCGACCTTCGACGCCAGACAATTCGTCACCCGCGCCGGCGATTTCCGCATGGACGAGAACGGCTACCTGGTGAACGGGCCGGGCTACTTCCTGCAGGGCTGGCCGGCGGACAGCCTCGGCAACCCGGACCGCACCACCCTTGCGCCGATCCGGGTGAACCAGCAGGTGTTCAACCCGGTCGCCACCACGCAGATGCAGCTCGCCGCCAACCTGCCCGCCGATGCGACGACGGCGCCGGTCAGCACCCAGGCCACGCTCTACGACACGCTCGGCCGGCAACACACGGTGAACCTCACCTTCACGCCGACCGCGAACAATGTCTGGAACCTCTCGGTGGACGTGCCGGATGACGTGAGCAGCACGGCCCGCGGCACGGTGGATCTCGACTTCGGCTCGGCGGCAACGCCGGCGGCGCCGGACGGTACGCTCGGATCCTTCGGCGCCACCACGGGCAGCATCGTGGCACCGGCCGCCGTGGCGGGCGATCCCTCCCAGTTCACCTTCACCGCCGATTTCGGGCAGGGGCCGCAGACCGTAGCGCTCAACCTTGGCCAATTCGGCCTGGCCACCGGCCTGACGCAATATGCGGGCGGCGAATTCGCGGTGCGCAACCAGGTCCAGGACGGCGTGCCGCTCGGTGCCTATGCCGGACTCACCATCCAGGACAATGGCGACGTCGCGGTGAACTACGACAACGGGCAGAGCCGGGTCATCGCCCGGGTGCCGATCGTCGCCTTCTCCGACCCCGACAAGCTGCAGCGCCTGGACGGCCAGGCCTATACGCGCACGGTCGAGAGCGGCGAGGCGCGGGTGACGGACGCGGCCTCCAACGGCGTCGGCAAGCTCGTCGCCGGCTCGGTGGAGAAGTCGAACGTGGACATCGCCAGCGAGTTCACCAAGCTGATCGTCGCGCAGCGCGCCTACACGGCCAACACCAAGGTGGTGACGGCGAGCGACCAGATGCTGCAGGACACGCTGAACATGTCGCGCTGAACGCGCCCGGGGATCTGAGCCGCCGCCATGAGCCTCGACCTCGCCCTCGGCATCGCCGGCAGCGGCCTCGCCGCCGTGCAGCGCGGCCTGGCGCAGGCCTCGCAGAACATCGCCAATGCGCAGACGCCGGGCTACACGCGGAAGGCGGTGCCGCAGGCGGCGCTGACGAACCAGGAGCTCCCCGCCGGCCTCCGCACCGGCCCGGCGCAGCGGGAGGTGGACCAGGCGCTGCAGGCGCAGCTCAACGGCAGCCGGGCGGCGGAGGCGGCGGCCACGCTGCGCGACACGCTGCTCCGCCAGGTGGAGGACGCGCAGGGGACGGTCGGCGACGGCACCAGCCTGCCCGATGCCTTCTCCGGCCTGAACGACGCCTTCGTCGCGCTGCGCGCGAGCCCCGACGATGCCGGGCTGCAGCGCGCCGCGCTGGATGCCGCGACCACCACGGCGGAGCGGCTGAACACCCTCTCCCAGGCGATCGGCGGCGCGCGCCAGCAGGCCCAGGACACGGTGGTCTCCGAGGTCGCCTCGGCCAACGCGGCGCTGCGGCAGATCGCCAGCCTGACGCTGGAGATCCGGACCGGCCAGGGCGACAACGCGGCGGCGCTCGAGGACCAGCGCGACCAGGCGCTGGCGAGCCTCTCCCGGAGCCTCGACGTCCAGGCGGTGAAGCAGCCGGATGGCGGGCTCACCGTCATCGCGCGCGGCGGCATCGTGCTGCCGCTCGACCCGGACCGGGACGTGCTGGCGACGCAGCCCGCTTCACTCTCCGCCGGCAGCTACTACGGGGGCGGCGGCACGCTGCCCGGCGTCACGCTGAACGGTCTCGACATCACGAAGCAGATCACCGGCGGCCGGCTGGGCGAGGCGCTGGCGCTGCGCGACACCACCCTGCCGCGCTTCCAGGCGGAGGCCGATCTCGCCGCCGCCACCCTCGCCGGGCGGATGGATGCGGTGGGCCTTCGCCTCTACACCGATTCGGACGGCGTCAGCGTGCCGGCGACCGGCGCCTATGCCGGCAGCGCGCAGATGGGCTTCGCCGGCCGCATCCAGGTGAATCCGGCCGTCGCCGCCAGCCCCGCGCTGCTGCGCGACGGCACCCAGGCGGTCGCGGCGACGCCGGGCGGCCCCACCGCCTTCACGCCCAACCCGTCGGGCGGGCCCGCGGGCTTCACCACGCTGCTCGACCGCGTGCTCGGCAACGCGCTCGGCGACGTCGCGGCGCCGGGCTCGCCCTGGCCTGCCATCCCGACGAGCGGCCTCGGGCCGGATGGCAGCCTCGCCTCGCCCTTCCTCGCACCCGCGACCGTCGCCGGCTACGCGACGCGGCTGACCGCCGCGCAGTCGGCCGACCGCGCCGCCGCCTCCGCCGCGCTCGACCAGGCGAGCGCGACGCGCACCGCGCTCGAGACGCGCTTCACCGAGGCCTCCGGCGTGGACACGGACAAGGAGATGGCCTCGCTCATCACGCTGCAGAACGCCTACGCTGCCAATGCCCGGGTGATGACCACGGTGCAGGCGATGTGGGACACGCTGCTGAACGCGGCGCAGTAGGGAAGGGATCGCCGCCATGACCGGCATCACCGGCCTCGGCCAGCTCGATGCGGGGGCGGAGGCGCTGCGCCTCCGCCTGCAGATGCTGACGCGCCAGGTCTCGACGGGCCGCGTCGCCGATGCGCCGGGCGATCTCGGCGCCGCGCTGTCGCGGAGCTTGGACCTCTCGGCCGACATCGCCCGGCGCGACACCTACGGCACCGCGATCGGCACCGCGCTGAACCATGCCGGTGTCGCGCAGACCGCGCTGCAGCGCCTGGGCGACATCGCGCGGGCGTTCGGCGACGGCACCGCCATCCGGCTCGACCCGAACGATCCGGACAGCATCCCGCTCGCCGCCTCCGCCGCGCGGCAGGCGCTGGTGGAGGTCGGGCAGCTGCTGAACACCTCGGCCGATGGCGTCTACCTGTTCGGCGGCTCGGACAGCGCGAACAGGCCGGTGCCAGATCCGGACAACCTGCCGGCAGCGGGCTTCGCGACGCAGATCGCGAGCGCGGTCGCGACACTGGGCGGCGGCAACGCGGCCGCGGTCACTGCGGCGACCATGGCGGCGGCGCAGAGCGACGCGGCGGGCGTCACGCCCTTCTCCGGCTTCCTCTCCGACCCGACTCAGGGCCTGACGGAGCCGCGCCAGGCGGTGCCCGCCGCGGATGGCGTGACGGTGCCGGTGGGCCTCTTCGCCAACCGCAACGCCGCGGCGGTCTCCGCGGGCGAGACGACGGGGTCCTGGGCGCGCGACCTGATGCGGGGGCTGGCGACGATCGCCTCGCTCACCCCGGCGCAGGCGGCCTCGCCCGCGGATTTCCGGGCCGTGGTGGACGTGATCCGGAACGGGCTGCAGAGCGCGGCCGCCGGCATCGCCGACGAGGCAGGGGCGCTCGGCCAGACCGAGGCGCGGCTCACCGCGCTGCAGGACCAGCATGACAGCGTGACCACGACGCTGACCGCGCAGCTCTCCGACATCCGTGACGTGGACATGGCGCAGGCGATCACGCAGTTGCA
>DASQVL010000508.1:0-3910 GCA_035640795.1 Crenalkalicoccus sp.
GAGAAATTCCTGGAAATGGGCCGCAACAGCGTCGTGTGACCGGCGCGGTGGCGCCGCAGCAGGGTGGGGAGTGGGGCATGCCGTCCAATTTCAATGCCGGCGACGCGGAGCGCTACGAGAGGCTGATGGGCCGCTGGAGCCGCCGGCTGGCCGTCCCCTTCCTGGAATTCGCCGGACTCGAACCGGGCGAGCGCGTGCTGGAGGTGGGCTGCGGCACCGGCAGCCTGACCGAGCGCCTGGCTGCGAGCCCCGTCGCCGCGGTGGAGGCGCTGGACTACGCCGAGGTGTTCCTGGAGGCCGCGCGGGCCCGCATCACCGATCCCCGGGTGCGCTTCCGCCAGGGCGATGCCTGCGCCCTGCCCTTCCCCGATGCCGGGTTCGACCGCGCGCTCTCGCTGCTGGTGCTGCACTTCGTCTCCGACGCCCGCCAGGCGATGGCGGAGATGGCGCGGGTGGTCCGCCCGGGGGGCGTGGTGGCGGCCGCGGTGTGGGACGCCTATGGCGGCATGCCGCACCAGCGCCTGCTGACCGACCTCGCCGCCATGCTGGATCCGGAGGCCGCGAAGGCGCGCGACCACGCGGTGTTCCGCCCGATGACGCGGCCCGACGAGCTGCGCGCGACCTGGGCGGCGATGGGGCTTGAGGCGGAGCAGACGCTGCTGACCATCCGCGTCGAGTTCGCGGATTTCGAGGATTACTGGGGCCCGATGGCCTCGGGCGAGGGCAATATCGGCCGCGTCGTCGCGGGCTTCGCGCCGGAGCTGCGGGAGCGCGTGCGGAAGGCGGTGCACGCCGCCTATCTCTGCGGCCAGCCGGACGGCCCGCGCAGCTTCCCGGCCAGCGCCTGGGCCTGCCGGGCGGTCAGGCCAGGGTGAGGACGTCCGCCGCCATCAATCCGCGAAGGCGGCGCGGAACGGCCGGGTGCCGCACCGTTGCCCCCCGCGCGCCCCGATCCTAGGGTCGCGCCCGCAAGCTGCGGAGGGGGCGCGATGACGATCCACTTCGTCGTCCATGACGAGGGCGACAGCGTGGGCGTGGTGGTGGTGGAAGGCATCACCGCCGGCCAGAAGCTCACCGGCTGGATCATGGACCAGGACCGGGTGATCGAGTTCGACGCGAAGTCGAAGATCCCGATCGGGCACAAGCTCGCCATCCGCCCGATCGCCGAGGGCGACACCATCATCAAGTACGGCGTGGATATCGGCCGCGCCGTCGCCCCCATCGGCGCCGGCGAGCACCTGCACGTGCACAACGTCAAGACGAAGCGGTGGTAGGGGGCGCGCAGCGATGGGCATGAACCTGAAGGGTGCGAGCTTCGAGGGCTGGCGCCGCGAGAATGGCCGGATGGGCGTGCGCAACCACGTCATCGTCCTGCCCGTGGACGACCTCTCCAACGCGGCCTCCGAGGCCGCGGCGCACCACATCAAGGGCGCGCTGGCGATCCCCCACCCCTATGGCCGCCTGCAATTCGGCGCGGACCTCGAGCTGCACTTCCGCACGCTGATCGGCGCCGGGTCCAACCCCAACGTCGCCGCCGTCATCGTCATCGGCATCGAGCCGGGCTGGACCGGCCGCGTGGTGGAGGGCATCGCGAAAACCGGCAAGCCGGTGGAGGGCTTCGCCATCGAGCAGCATGGCGACATCGAGACGGTCGCCAGCGCCTCACGCGCCGCCTACCGCATGGTGAAGCACGCCTCGCGCCTGAAGCGGACCAAGGCGCCCCTCGAGGAGCTCTGGGTCTCGACGAAGTGCGGCGAGAGCGACACGACGAGCGGCCTCGCTTCATGCCCCACCGTCGGCAACGCCTTCGACAAGCTGTGGGAGAACGGCAACACGCTGGTCTTCGGCGAGACGACCGAGCTCACGGGCGGCGAGCACCTGGTGGCCGAGCGCTGCAGGACGCCCGAGATCCGCGCCCGGTTCATGGAGATGTTCGATCGCTACCAGCAAGTGGTCGAGGCGCACAAGACCAACGACCTGAGCGAATCCCAGCCCACCAAGGGCAATATCGAGGGCGGGCTCACCACCATCGAGGAGAAGGCGCTCGGCAACATCCAGAAGATCGGGCGCAAATGCACCGTGGATGGCGTGCTGGACAAGGCGGAGACGCCGACCCATCCCGGCCTCTGGTTCATGGACAGCAGCAGCGCGGCCGCCGAGATGGTCACGCTCTGCGCCGCCTCGGGCTTTGCGGTGCACACCTTCCCGACCGGCCAGGGCAACGTGATCGGCAACCCGATCCTGCCGGTCATCAAGATCACCGCGAATCCGCGCACCCAGCGGACCATGTCCGAGCACATCGACCTGGACGTCACCGGCCTGCTGCAGAAGCGGATGACCATGGACGATGCGGGAGAGGCGCTGCTGGACGCCATCCTGCGCACCGCGGATGGGGAGCTGACGGCGGCGGAGCTGCTCGGCCACCGGGAATTCGTGCTGACGCGGCTTTACGAGAGCGCGTAAGGGGCGTGGCGCAGGTGGCCCCCCGGGGGAAAAAGGGAACGTCCTGCCCCCGGGATGTCCCGTCCTGGCGGGCCGCCGCGGCTGGCGGAGCCTACCTTGCCAGCGTCACCCGGCGCTTGAGGAGGCGCCGGCCGAGCGGCATGTGCCGCTCATCGAACTCGACGTAGTACAGGTACAGCTCCGGCCGCGCGCTGATCGTGCTGAAGTCGCGCCGCTCGCTCGCCTCGTCGATCAGCGCGAAGAAGCCGGCATGCGCCGGCCCCCGTGCGTCGCGGTCGAGCTCGGCCTCCCCCACCACCAGCACCGGATCGGACCAGCGCACCAGGTCCTCCGAGGTCGAGAGATACGCCCCCGCCTCCCGCGACGCGCCCCGGCGGACATTGGTCACCATCAGGAAGCGCCCGCTCGCCGGGTCGAAGCCCAGCGAGCCCATCTCGAACAGCCGGCCGAGCCCGACCGGCGCGCAGACATGCTGCGCCGGGTCGGCCGGCGGCCGCGGATTGGGGTCCACGAAGCGCACATTGAACCCCGTGCCGTCCCAGCCGCGCCAGCCGGCGGGATCGGCGGGGTCGGCGGTGCGCGCCGCGCAGGTGCCGCGCCGCTGCGCGCGGTACTCCGTGGCGATGAACATTACGTAGGTGAAGCCGTCCTTCCGCACCATGTTGGAGGGCTGGAAGTAACCCACCGGATGCCCGGCATCCGGCACATAGGCGTAGGGGACGGTGGCGATCAGGTTCGCCGGCGGCGCCGGCTGGCGGAAGCTGCGGCCGCCATCGTCGGACCGCGCGAAGGTCAGCGCGTTCCACCAGCAGGACTGGTAGTGGCGGCTGGGGCAGAGCTCCGGGCGGCGATGGCCGTGGAACTCGTTGTGCACGATGGCGAATATGCTGCGGCCATCCTCCGTCGCGAAGCTGGTCAGCCACTGGCGGTCGTCGAAGCGCGCCGGGTCGTCCGCCTGGTCGCCGCGATAGATCACCGCGCAGGGATGGGAGAGATGGGCGAAGTCCGGCCCGACCAGCGCGCGGTTCACGTCATGCGTGGCGATCAGGTGCACTTGGCCGCTGGCGTCGCGGAAGGCGCGCGGCGGCGCGTCCGGCGTGTCGCCGTCCTCGCAGCGCTGGGTCGCCCAGTCGAACACCAGGGTCGGCGGGCCACCGACCGTCAGCCTGGGTTCGGCGCGGGCCGGCGCCGCGTGCGGCCATGCGATGACCATGGCGAGGAGCACAGCAAGAAGGCGCAGCATGATCTGCCTTTCCCATTCGGCTGCGCCGCACGATCCGCGGCGGACCGGCCAAATTCAAGCCAGATTCGCGTCGTGGGCGAGAAACCGGGGGCGATGCTCAACGCTGGCTTGCTGCCGCCCGGAACGATGCACTGCCAGATGACTGTTCCAAACGCGCGGCAATGCCGGCGCGCCGGAGCAGCGCCAGCACCGCGCCTGGCGCCA
>DASQVL010000509.1:0-2113 GCA_035640795.1 Crenalkalicoccus sp.
CCGCGGCTCGAGGTGCGGATCGAGCCGCCGCCGCTGGAAGCGTTGCTGCCCGGCAACGCCCTGCCGGGCGTCTGGAGCTTCGCCGCCAAGGCACCCGGCCCCCATGTCGCGGTGGTCGCGCTGACCCATGGCAACGAGATCGGCGGCGCGGTGGTGCTGGAGCGCTGGCTGCGCGCCGGGCTGCAGCCGGCGCGCGGACGGCTCTCCCTGGTCTCCGCCAACCTCGCCGCCTACCGGCGCTTCGACCCCAACGACCCGACGGCGAGCCGCTTCATCGACGAGGACCTGAACCGGCTGTGGGACGTCGAGACGCTGGAGGGCGGGCGGCAATCCTGCGAGCTGCGCCGTGCCCGCGAGCTCCGGCCGCTCTTCGACACGGTGGACGTGCTGCTCGACCTGCATTCGATGCTGTGGCCCTCCGACCCGCTGATCCTCTGCGGACGCGCGCTGCAGTCGCGCCGGCTCGGGCTCTCGCTCGGCATCCCGCCGCTGGTGGTCGCCGATGACGGGCATTCCGGCGGCCGCCGGCTGATCGACTACGCGCCCTTCGCGTCCGGGGACGGCGCCCGCTGCGGCCTGCTGGTCGAGGCCGGCGCGCATTGGGAGGCGGTGACGGTCGCCACCATGGAGGCGACGGCGGCGGCACTGCTGCGGCGGCTGAGCCTGGTGCCGCCGGCGCATCCCGCGCTGCCGCCGGCGCCCGCCGTCCACGCCCCCAGCCGGCTGGCCGAGGTGACGCGTACCATCACGGCCCGGCATGCCGAGTTCACCTTCCTCCGCCCCTTCCGCGGCGGCGAGGTGGTGCGACGGCGCAACACGCTGATCGCGCTGGACGGCGAGGCGGAGATCCGCACGCCGCATGACGACTGCCTGCTGGTGATGCCGAGCCTGCGCACCGCGCCCGGCCACACCGCCGTGCGCCTGGCGCGTTTCGTCGAGGCTTGAGACCAAGCGCGGTTGAGATTGGCATCTCGACTGCCTTCAGACGCCGGCGCCGCTTCGTGGCTTGGCTTTGCGGCAGTTGCCGCGGGGGCCTGGTTCGCGGCAGTTGCCGCGGGAGCTTGGCTTCGCGGCCTCGGCCTGCGCCGCAGGCCGCGGGGTCGGAACTTCGTGCGCATTGGTATGACGGCGGCGTTATCGCGTGTCGAGATTGCCGAGCCGGCCCGCCATCATCCCGCCATCTATGACGAGCTCCGCGCCGGTGACGTGGCGCGCGGCATCCGAGGCGAGGTAGAGCACGCCCTCGGCGATGTCCTCCGGCCGCCCTGCTTCTCCGAGCGGCACGCCGGCGGCGGCGATGGCGTGCGGGTCGAGCGACGCGTTGCTGCCATCTTGTGGCATCTTGTCCCAGATCGCGGTGGCGATGATGCCGGGATGGACGGAGTTCACCCGGATGCCGTCCCGGGCGCCGGCGCATTCCAGTGCGGCGGATTTGGCGAGCATGCGCACCGCGCCCTTGGTCGCCGAATAGCCGGCCAGCCCTGCCGAGCCGCGCAGCCCGGCCACCGAGGACATGATGATGATGGAGCCGCCACCGGCGCGCCGCATCGCCGGGATGGCGTGCTTCACGGCGAGGAAGACGCCATCCACGTTCACCGCCATCTGCCGCCGCCAGTCGGGGAGGGACATCTCGACCAGCGGGCCGAGGATGGCGATGCCGGCATTGGCGACCAGGATGTCGAGCTGGCCAAAGTGGCGCTCCGTCTTCGCCACCACCTCGGCCCAGCGCGCCTCCTCGGTCACGTCCTGGTGCAGGTAGAGCGCGGCGTCGCCGAGGCGGGCGGCGAGGGCGGTGCCGCGCGCATCGTCGAGATCGGTGAGCACGGTACGCGCGCCCTCGCGCGCCAATGCCTCGGCGCAGGCGGCGCCGATGCCGGCGGCGGCGCCGGTGATGAGCGCGACCTTGCCTGCGACGCGTCCCATGGTGATCCTCCCTGTCGGTTGTGGGTGCGAGGGTTGGCCAGGCGGCGGGATGAGTCACGTGGGAAGGGCGGGCCCGGCGCGGTCGAGCGTCGGGCCGTGCTCGCCGCGGTCAAGGGCAAGCGGCCTTCGGCCGCGCTTCGCGCCCTTGACCGCGGCTGCGCGCGGCCCGCCTTGGATCCTGGCCGGGACG
>DASQVL010000510.1:0-5891 GCA_035640795.1 Crenalkalicoccus sp.
ATGCGATCCTGGTGATGAATCTCTGTGGCCGCGGGGACAAGGACATCTTCGCGGTGGCGAAGCATCTGGGCGTGGCGCTGTGACGGCGCCCGATCGCGGAGCGGAGCAGAGCGTGAATCGGCCGCCCGGCGGCGCAGCCGCCAGGTCGCGCATCGTCGAGAGGTTTGCCGCGCTGAAGTGCGAGGGGCGCGGCGCGCTGGTCACCTACCTGCAGGGCTTCGATCCGGACCGCGCGACCTCGCTTGCGCTGCTGCGCGGGCTGCCGGAAGCGGGGGCCGACATCCTGGAAATCGGCGTGCCCTTCACCGATCCGATGGCGGATGGCCCTTCCATCCAGCGCGCGGCGCTGCGCGCGTTGAAGGCCGGTGCGACGCTGGCCGGCGTGCTCGGGCTGGTGCGGGAGGTGCGGGCGACGGAGGATGCGACGCCGATCGTGCTGATGGGCTACTACAACCCGATCCTCGCCTATGGCGTCGCGCGCTTCTGCGCGGATGCGGCGGCGGCGGGCGTGGACGGGCTGATCATCGTGGACGTGCCGCCCGAGGAGGCGGACGAGGTGGAGCCGGAGGCGCGCGCGCAGGGCCTCGACCTGATCCGGCTGGTCGCACCCACCACGGACGAGGCGCGGCTGCCCCGTGTGCTCGCCGCCACCACGGGCTTCGTCTACTACGTCTCGATCACCGGCATCACCGGCACGCGCAGCGCGACGCGCGAGAGCCTGGCGGAGGCGCTCCCGCGCATCCGCCGTGCGACGGACCTGCCGGTGTGCGTGGGCTTCGGCATCCGCACGCCGGCGCAGGCCGCCGAGGCGGCGCGCATCGCGGATGGCGCGGTGGTGGGGACGGCGCTGGTGGATACGCTCGCCGCCTCTCTGGACGAGGCGGGGCGGGCGCGGCCGGAGACGGTCGGGCAGGTGCTGGCGCAGGTGCGGGCGCTGGCGGCGGCGGTGCGCAGCGCCCGCAACTGACGCCAATTCGCGGCTTCCAAAGGCCTCCGGGCCTTTGGCGGGCGAGGGAGTTTGCGGGAGAGGGCAGCGCCCTCTCCCTCAAGAGCGTCACGCCGGCCGCACCCCCCAGAACGCAAAGATCTCCGATACCGGCTCCGTGATCGTCCGCCGGTAGGCCGTATCGGAGAAGTACTGCCCGCTCGGCAAATAGGGCGCCTGGTCGAACACCACGCGCTGGATCTCCGCCGCGATCTTCTGCTGCGCCGGCAGGTCCGGCGCGTCGAACCAGGCCTCCCGCGCCGCGTCCAGCGGCGGGACGCTCGGCCAGCCGAACCAGGCGCGCTCCCCGTTCGCGCGCAGGAAGGTCATGACGCCGGGATTGATGCCGTCGAGGCCGTTCCAGGTGGTGTGGAAGAAGCTCCACCCGCCCTTCTCCGGCGGCTCCTTGCTCGCCCGCCGCTGCACCAGCGTGCCCCAGTCCGAGACGCGGTAGTCCACTTCCATGCCGAGCTTCTGGAACAGATCGAGCCCGACCGCCCCCAGCGCCGCCAGCACCGGCTGGTCGGAGGGGGCGAGCATGACGATCGTCTCGCCGGCATAGCCGGCCTCCTTCAGTGCGCGCTTCGAGGCTTCCAGGTCGCGCTTGCCGGTGATGGCCTCGAGCCCAGCATCGTTCGCCAGCGGCGTGCCCGGCGTGAACACCCCGGCATCGGCGCGCCACAGCTTCGGGTCCGCGCCCGCGGCGGCGGTCATGAAATCCGCCTGCGACATGGCGTGCAGCACCACGCGGCGCACCGCGGGCTTGTCGAAGGGCGGGTGCAGGCAGTTGAAGATGCCGGTCCCGATGGTCCCGAGGGGGCTCGCCCGCTTCACCACCACGTCGCGCGCGCGGCGCAGCAGCGGCACCAGGTCGTTGGACGGGTTCTCCCACCACTCCACCTCGCCGTTCTGCAGCGCCGCGGCGGCGGTGCCGGGATCCGGCATCACCACCCATTCCACGCGGTCGAAATGCACCTGCTTCGGGCCGGCGGCCCAGCTCGGTGTCCCGCCCTCCCGCGGCACGTAGTCCGGGTTGCGCTCATAGACCACGCGGGCGCCGACCACGCGCTCCCCGGCCACGAAGCGGAAGGGGCCGGAGCCGATCGTCTCCTTGATCTGGGTGTTCGCATCGGTGGCGGCGATGCGTTCCGGCATGACGAAGAGGGCGGAGGGGCCGATCTTCGCCAGCGCCTCCAGCATCGGCCCGTAGCTGCGGGTCAGGCGGATGGTGAAGCTGCGGTCGTCCGGCGCGGTCATCTCCGCCGTGCGGGCCAGGAGCACCTGGCCGAGCCCGTCCCGCTGCGCCCAGCGCCTGATGGAGGCGATGCAGTCCCGCCCGCGCACCGGCTCCCCATCATGGAAGCGGAGGCCCTCCCGCAGGCGGAAGCGCCAGCTCAGCCCGTCGCCATCCGCCTCCCAGGCCTCGACCATCTGGGGCTGCGGGCGGAGCGCGCTGTCCAGGCCGAAGAGCTGGTCGTAGATCATCAGCGCGTGGTGGCGCGTGATGTAGGCGGTGGTGAAGACGGGATCGAGTACGGTGAGGTCGGCTTGCGGCACGTAGCGCAGCACGCGCCGTCCCTGCGCCAGGGCAGGGCGGGCGAGCAGCGCGGCGGCCGCGCCGGTGAGGAGGTGGCGGCGCTGGATCATCGATCGCTCCCGGCTGAGACGCGAGCGGCGTTTCCCGGCCCGCAGCGAAGCACCGTGCGACCCCCCGGGGCAAGTGCGGCGTGAACCGCGCGCCGCTGCTCGCCTATGCGGAGCTCGCCGCCGCCATGGCGCTGGTCGGCGCCAACGTGGCCGTCGCCAAGTTGCTGGCCCAGGCGCTGCCCATCCCGCTGATCGCCTGCCTGCGCTGCGCGCTGGCCTGCCTGGTGCTGTGGCCGCTGGCGCGCGCCATGGAAGGCCGCGTCACGGTGCGCGGCGCCGCATTGTGGAACCTGGTGCTGCAGGCGCTGTTCGGCACCGCGCTCTACAATGCGGGGCTGCTGGCCGGGCTGCGCCTGACCTCGGCGCTGGAGGCCGGGCTGGTGCTGGCGACGTTGCCCGCCGTGGTGGCGCTGGGCAGCGCGGCCTGGCTGCGGGAGAGGCTGGCCCCGCGGCGCTGGGCGGCGGCGGGGCTGGCGGCTTGCGGCATGGCGGCGATTACCCTGGTCCGGCCCGGGGGCGCGGGCAGCGCGCTTGGCAACCTGCTGGTCTTCGCCGGCGTGTGCGGAGAGGCGACCTATGTGCTGCTCGCGAAGCGGCTGGGCACGCGGGTGCCGGTCGTCACGGCGAGCCTCGTCATGCAGGCGGCAAGCGCGCTGCTGCTGCTGCCCTTCGCAATCCCCGGCATCGGCGCCGCCGCGGCGCTGGCCGAGCCGCGGCTCGCCGCGCTGATGGTCTTCCACAGCCTGACGGCGAGCGTGCTCTGCCTGCTGCTCTGGTATGCCGGGCTCAGGCGCGTGCCGGCGGGCGTCGCGGGCGTGTTCACGGGTTTCCTGCCGGCGACGGCGGCGGTGGTGGCGGTGGCGCTGCTCGGCGAGCGCTTCACGGCCGCGCATGCGGCGGGCTTCGCGCTGACCGGGGCGAGCCTCGCGCTTGCCACCTGGCCGAATCGCGCCACGCATGCGAAACGGAATGGGTGAGGGCCTGGTTCCACTGCACGGGTACTGAGCTGCTGGCGCGCGACCCGGCCGATACCGTCGGCCGCCTTGCCTCCGCCCAGCAGGCGCGCGGCCATGCCGGGACGCCGGAGCAGGAGGCGGCCTGGCAGGCAGAGGTCGCGGCGCTGCGCGACGGCCTGCGCGAGGCGGGCGGCACGGCCTGGACCGTCGCGCTGGAATACGAGCTGTTGCGGCTGGAGAAGCGGGTGGATTCGGTGGTGCTGACCGACCGCGCCATCCTCTGCCTGGAGTTCAAGACCGCCGCGCCCTCCGCCGAGGCGCTGGCGGAGGCGGAGGACTACGCGCTTGACCTGCGCGACTTCCACGCGGGCAGCCGCCGGCACGTCATCGTCCCCGTGCTGGTCGCCGGCCCGGGCGGCTTCCGCGCGCCGGCCCAGCCCTGGCTGCTGCCGACGCACCCGACCGAGCCGCTGGTGACCGGCGCCGCGGGCCTCGCCGAGCTGTTCCGCTGGGTGCAGGGCGCGATCCCGGCCGCTGCCGCGCCGCTCGATGCCGCGGGCTGGCTCGCCGCGCCCTACCGGCCGGTGCCGACGATCGTCGAGGCGGCGACCATGCTCTACGCCCGCAACGGCGTCGCGGAGATCGCACAGGCCCGCGCCGATGCAGCGAACCTGACGCGCACCGCTTCCGCCATCGCGCGCCAGGTGGCGAAGGCGCGGGAAGAGGGCGCGCGCAGCGTCATCTTTGTCACCGGCATTCCGGGCGCGGGCAAGACGCTGTGCGGCCTGAACGCCGTGTTCGGCCAGGGGCGGGAGGAGAGCTTCGCCTTCCTCACCGGCAACCTGCCCCTCGTCACCGTGCTGCGCGCGGCGCTGGCGCGCGATGCGGTGCGCCGCGGCGCCTGCGACAGGCGGGAGGCGGAGCGGCGCGTGCGCCAGGCGCTGCAGAACGTGCACCGCTTCCTGGAGGACGGCGCGACCGACCCCGCCCGGCTGCCGCCCGAGCGCCTGATCGTCTTCGACGAGGCGCAGCGCGCCTGGGATGCCGCCAAGGCGCGCGCGGGGACGCGCAACCGCGCCTCTCGCCTTTCCATGAGCGAGCCGGCGCATGCGCTGGAGATCATGGGTCGCCGTCCCGGCTGGGCCGTGGTGGTGGCGCTGATCGGCAACGGGCAGGAGATCAACACGGGGGAGGCCGGGCTCGCCGAATGGGGCCGCGTCATCGCCGCGACGCCGGGCTGGCGCGCCGTGGCCGCGCCACGCGCGCTCTCCGCCACCGATCCGGCGCAGCGCCTGGCGGAGGGGCGCCCGGGCTGGCTGGAGCTGGACGCGGAGCTCGACCTCGCCGTGCCGATCCGCAGCGTCGGGGGTACCGCCGGCGCTGCCTGGGTGGATGCGCTGCTCGATGGCCGCATCGCCGAGGCGCGCGCGGTCGCGGAGGCGACGCCCGACCTGCCCTTCCTGCTGACGCGCGATCTCGACGCGATGCGCGCAGCGCTGCGCCGGCTCGCGCGGGGTGAGCGCCGGGCCGGCCTGCTGCGCAGTTCCGGCGCGAAGCGGTTGCGCGCCGATGGCCTGGGCGTGGAGGTGGCGGCCGACGCGGTGGCGGACTGGTTCCTCAACCGCTGGCCGGATGTCCGGGCTTCCGATGCGCTGGAGGTGGCGGCCACCGAATATGCCTGCCAGGGGCTGGAGCTGGACGTGGCGGGCCTGGCCTGGGGCGGCGACTTCCTGCCGGAGCCGGGCGGCGGCTGGCGGGCGCGGCGCTTCCTCGGCACGGCCTGGCAGCGGGATGCGCGGGAATTCACCTTCGTACGCAACACCTACCGGGTGCTGCTGACTCGGGCGCGGTACGAGACGGTGATCTGGGTGCCGCGGGGCGATGCCGGGGATGCGACGCGGAGGCCGGCGGAGTTCGATGCGGTGGCCGAGCGGCTGCTTGCCGCCGGCGCGCGGCCGCTGGAGCTTGCGGCGGTGGAGGTCGCGCCGGCGCGGGTCGCGACATTGCTGGATGCGCTGTGAGCGCGCGCGCTCAGCAGGAAACAGCCTCGGCCGGGAGTCTTCCAGCCGAACCGGGCAAGCGCTGCGGAGAAAGGATGAGAAAAAGGACGGTGGGGGTTTGGGGGAGGAAGTTCCCTTGCCCGCCTTCACCGAACTGGCGAACGTGCTGAGAACGTCCCGGACGGCGGGCTGCCGGGCCCAGCTGACGCCGCAGGCCTCGAGCATGGCCGGCAGGTCGCCGACGAGTTCGATGCGGGGCCCGCCGCCGCCCTCCCTGGGCGGGTAGATGACGACCTTCTCGAT
>DASQVL010000511.1:0-4838 GCA_035640795.1 Crenalkalicoccus sp.
GCTCCCCTGGCTCTTGTGGACGGTGACGGCATAGGCCGGTGCGAGAGCGTCCAGCTCGCCGAAGCCGTAGGCGACGTCGCGTCCATCGAAGGCCACCGTCAGCTCGCCGGCCTCGGCCTCGAGCCCGGTGATCGTGCCGAGATCGCCGTTGAACACCTCCTTCTCGTAGTCGTTGTCGAGCTGCATCACCTTGTCGCCCGGCGCGAAGGTCCAGCCGAACCGCTCCACCTTCTGCTCGCCAGCGGGGTTGAGCGCCGCCTGCAGCTCGATGTTCAGGGAGCGCGCGCCGACGCCACCGCGCTGCATCGGGCACAGCACCTGGACGTCGCGGATCGGGTCGAGGCCATACCGGCGGGGGATCCGCGTCCGCACCAGCTCGACGATACGCTCGACCGCCGTCTCGGGATCCGCGGCCGGCACGAAGTGGAAGTCGCTCTCCGGCCCGGCCCGCTCGAGGTCCGGCATGGCGCCGCGGTTGATCCGGTGGGCATTGACCACGATCCGGCTCTGCGCCGCCTGGCGGGACACCTCGGTCAACCGCACCACGGGCAGCGCACCGGAGCCGATGAGGTCGGCCAGCACCTGCCCCGGCCCGACCGAGGGCAGCTGATCCACGTCGCCCACCACCAGAAGCGCCGCGCCGTCGGGAACGGCCTTCAGCAGCGCGTTGGCCAGCGGCACGTCGACCATCGAGGTCTCGTCCACCACCAGCAGCTCGCAGTCGAGCGGGTTCTCGGCGTCCCGCTTGAAGCCACCCGTGGCCGGGTCGGCCTCGAGCAGCCGGTGGAGGGTCTTCGCCTCCAGGCCGGTCGCCTCGGTCATGCGTTTGGCCGCGCGCCCGGTTGGTGCCGCGAGCAGCATCTGCACGCCCTTGGCGGCCAGCACGCGCAGGATGGCGTTGACGATCGTGGTCTTTCCGACCCCGGGGCCGCCGGTGATCACCGTCACCTTGGACGCCAGCGCCAGGCGGACCGCCTCCGCCTGGCTCGGCGCCAGGGTGAGGCCGACCCTCGTCGACACCCAGGCGATCGCCTTCTCGGCATCAATGGTATTCCAGGGCGGCGAGCCCTCGCGCAGGGTCAGCAGCCTTTCGGCGATCGCCTGCTCGGCCCGGTGCAGGCCGGCAAGGAACACGCAGTCCGCCTCGCCCACTCGGTCAGCCACAACCGTGCCCTCGGCCAACTCGAAGTCGAGCGCCGTGCCGATCAGGTCGGCGGGCACCTCCAGCAGCTTTTCCGCCAGCGGCACCAACTCCGCCTTCGGCAGGCCGCAGTGCCCCTCGCCGGTCGCCTCGGACAGCGCGTAGGAGATGCCGGCACGCACGCGGATGATGGCCGTCTTCTCGATGCCGAGCCGCTGCGCGATCGCGTCGGCAGTCCGGAAGCCGATGCCCCGGATGTCGCGCGCCAGGCGATACGGGTTGTCGGTCATCACCTGGATGGCGTTCGCCCCGTAGGTCTTGAAAATGCGCACCGCGCGCGAGGTCCCGACACCGTGCGCGTGCAGGAACACCATGATCTCCCGCACGGCCTTCTGCTCGGCCCAGGCGCCGGCGATGCGGGCGGCACGGACCGGGCCGATGCCCGGCACCTCGCGTAGCCGATCGGGCGTCGCTTCGATGACGTCGAACACCGCCTCGCCGAAAACCCGAACCAGCTTCTTGGCATAGACCGGCCCGATGCCAGGGATCATGCCGGAGCCGAGATACTTCTCGATCCCTTCCGCGGAGGTGGGCTCTGACGCACGGAGAAAGCGCGCCTTGAACTGCTGGCCGTGGGTGCGGTCGTTGACCCATTCACCGGTGGCCGTGATCCACTCGCCGGCGGAGATGGTGGCGGCGTGGCCGACGATCGTGACGAGGTCGCGATGCCCGCGCGCCTTGGCGCGCAGCACGCAGAAGCCGTTGTCCTCGTTGTGGAAGGTGACGCGCTCGACCAGCCCGGCCAGCACCTCCTGCGGCGGCGAAGCGGGCTGCTCGCTCATGCCGCGGTTTCGCTCACGACGCGACCAGTGCTCCTGGTGATGGGGCGGTTCTGGTCCGATTACCGCCGGCGATGCCCGGCGCGCCAGTCCCATGGCATCTCGAAGCTGCCAGCCCAGACACCCCGTCGCTCCCGATAAGCCCCTGCCTCCTCGCCGACGTAGTCGAGCAAGTAGCGCCGGAATGCCACTGCCCAGCCATTGGCCACCATCCAGCCACTGAGGTCCTGGCGGCCTCGCCAGCACACGGCGACGATGCGCTGGAAGCGATCGCGAGTGCGTGGTTCACTAGCCTCACAGCCGCCGCGCCATCCAGACCACCCGGCCGACGATGTTCACCTCATCCGCAAGCCGCTCGTAGGTCTGGTACTCTGGGTTCACCGACTTGATCAGCACCATGGGTGGGTCCGAGTGCGGCACATGCTCCACCCGCTTGGCCACGACCCCCAGGCAGTCCCAGATGACGAAGATCCGGGCGGCACCGGCACGCGCTGGCTGGTGTCGACCAGGATGCGGTCGCCCGACCCCTGGCTGCGCCAGGCGCTCATCAACGAAGCCACGAGGCGCTGGGGGCCGCGCAACGGGGGACAGGACGATGGCCGGTAAGCGCAAGCCGAAGCGAGCGACGACGCAGCGCGAGGACCTGGCGAAGCCGTCGAAGTGGCGGCTGCAGCACGGCGGCTTTGAGGGGCCGGTCCGCGCGGCCGATCCGGAGACCGGCAGTCCGGTCGAGCACCGGCGGGCCGTGGACACGGTCGGCCTGATGCTCGCCAACGACACCATCACGCCCGTGATGCACGACGCCGCCGTGGTGTTCCGGACGAAGTTCCGGGCTGCAGCACTCGACGACCTGCAGCCGATGGCATGGGACCGTGTGCCCGGAGGGAGCGGCGATGGCATGACGGAGCGACAGGCATCGGCGCGCCGGCATGTCGCCGAGGCGATGGAGGCCCTCGGCGGCTTCGGTAGCGCGGCCGGTTCCGCGGTGTGGCACGTGGTTGGTCTCGAGTGCTCCGTCCGGGAATGGGCCCAGCGTCAGGGCTGGGGCGGCCGTCCGGTGGGAGCGCCGCAAGCGCAGGGCATGCTGGTCGCTGCGCTCTGTGTGCTCGCCGCCCACTACGGCCTAACCCCGCGCCGGCGAGCAGCGTAGCCGCCGCGGAGCTTCGTGGGACCGGACGAGCCGCTCGCGGAACAAGATAAGAACATGCTATATGGGCTGCAAGTTTCAGGAGCTTTCAGCCCATGGCTGCACGGAAACCCCGGGCGGCGCGTCCCGTCGACGCCGCCCTCCAGCGTTTGCTGGCACTGGCCGGACGCAGCGTGGCGCCGAACCGCATGCCGCGGGAGGTGGGCGCCATCGTCGCCGAGTGGCGGCAGGGTTCTGCGGGTGAGGACGGGATCGAGCTCAAGGAGCAGTTGGAAGAGCTGCGCGAGCAGCTGATGGCCGGCGTCGCGGCGGCCGAGGAGGCCGTGTCCGACGTGGACTCGAGCGAGGCGGGCGCGGTGAAGCAGGCGGGGCACATGCTGGCCGGCCTCGTGGCGACGCGGGACGCCGCCCAGGAGGCCCTGGCCACCCTCTGACGTCACCCGGCACCGCCACCGGTTCGGCTGACAGCGATGCTGGTCTCGGCTAAGGGGCTGGGCATCACGAGGAGCCTGTATATGTCGAAGAAGTTTCTGACCGACGTCATCGCCCAATCCGCCGAGATGCCCACGGCAGCCGCTGGACGAGTGGCTGCGGACATCATTGCCGCGATCAAGGCCGAGATCATTGAGACGGGCCGCTTCACCATTCCCGACTTCGGGGCGTTCAGCGTGCGTGAGACACCGAAGCGCACCGCTCTGAACCCCCGCACGGGCGAGAAGGTGCCGGTCAAGGCGGGTGCGACGGTCAGGTTCAAAGCCAGCCCTGCTCTGAAAGAGTCGGCCTTTGCCGGTCTCAAAAAGGCCAAGCGCAAGGCCGCAAAGGGCTGACCACGAGTCCCGCGAGAGTGCTGTCCGCGATGGCAGTGCTCACGCCATCTGGTGCGCTGTTACAATTCACCCCGTAGCGCTGCGGAATCCGCATCGGCTAGGGTGGCGATAGTCGCAGTAGCTGCGGCCACGCCGCGGCACCCAAGCAGCCGTCGCTCGCCAGCCAGTGCGGCTCTCGAGCCGCAGGGTCCTTCCCGGGCCCGGCGTATACGGGGGGCAAGCGCGCGCGAGCCGCCTAGCGTCAGCCCCGTTTTCCAGGTTGCCGGCGCCCTGGTTGCCAGGTCGCCCGCCCGATCCTCCACGCAGCTTCGGCTCGACCCAAGGTGCCTGATCACCAGACTCGGGTTCCGGCGCGGCCGCCGGTGCCGGCGAGGACCAGGCGCAGCCCGAGGCCGATCATCACCGCGCCCGCGAATCGCTCCTGCCAGACGATCAGGCTGGGTCGCCGGGCAAGCCACCCGCCGACGGCGCCGGAAGCGACCGCGGCGGTGCCCAGCACGGCGAAGCCTGTCACCTTCTGCGTCGCACCGAAGATGAGCAGCTGCGCCGTGACCGAGCCGTGCACCGGATCCACGAACTGCGGCAGGAACGCGAGCATGAACACCAGCGGCTGGGGGTTGGTGAGATTGGCGATCAGCC
Organism: Crenalkalicoccus sp.; assembly: GCA_035640795.1. GTDB lineage: Bacteria > Pseudomonadota > Alphaproteobacteria > Acetobacterales > Acetobacteraceae > DASQVL01. The sequence continues at coordinate 4,594 of DASQVL010000511.1, forward strand.
CCTCGCGCACCGCGCCATGGGCCGAGGTCCGGCGGGCCGATGCGGGGCCGCAGCTTCCGGCGGCCCTCCTGCGCGGCACCAGCAGGCGCGCGCCGAGCCAGACGAGGTAGGCGGCGCCTCCCCAGCGCAGGAGCTCGAAGGCGAGGGGCGACGATCGCACCAGCGAGGCGACGCCGAGCGCCAGCAGCGGGAGCTGGACCATGCCCGCGGCCACCGTCATGCCGAGCACCGTGCAGAGCGCGACG
>DASQVL010000512.1:0-5103 GCA_035640795.1 Crenalkalicoccus sp.
GGTGCTGACGCTGTTCGTGACGCCGGTGCTCTACCTCGGCTTCGACAGCCTGGCGCGGCGGCTGAGCTTCGGGCGGGGCCGGGTTGCGGTGGCGGCGGCACCGGCCGAGTAGAGGTTGCGGTCAGCGCAGGACGTTTGGGCCGCCCTGGGGTTCAAAAGGATCAGAAAAGGATGGAGGGGGTCTTGAGGGAGGAGGTTCCCTTCCTCCCCCAAGGGCAACCCACGCTACGTCGCCTCGCGCTCCCGCAGCCCACTCACCGCCGCCCCCGCATCCCGCGGCATCCGCGCGAGGAATGGCGCCGCCGCCGCCACGACGGCGCCGCCTACCACGAAGGCCACCGCGAAGTCCGGCAGCCCCGCCCGCGCCCGCCCCCCGAGTGCAGCACTCGCCTCCAGCGTCGCCGTCGCCACTACCACGCCGAGCGCCGGCGCCAGCTGCTGCGCCGTGCCGAAGAAGCTCGTCGCCGCCGAAAGCCGTGGGGCCGGCACGTCCGCGAAGGCCAGCGTGTTCAGCGCCGTGAACTCCAGGCTGCGGAACAGCCCGCCCAGCGCCAGCACCGCGAAGATCGCCGGCAACGGCCAGGACGCGGTGAAAAGGGCGCAGGCCGCAATGCCGCCGCCCGCCAGCAGCGCCGTCGCCACCACAACCCTGCGGTAGCCGTGGCGCGACAGGATCGGCCGCACGATCGGCTTCATCGCCAGCGCCCCCAGCGCCGTGGCGAAGGAGACGAGCCCCGCCCCCGCCGCGGTGTACCCGAACCCCACCTGCAGCAGCATCGGCACCAGGAAGGGCGTGGTGCCGGCGCCGATCCGGAACAGCGATCCCGCGACCGTCGCCTGGTTGAAGGTCGGGATCGCAAGCAGGCTGAAATCCATGGCGGGCTTGCGCACCCGCCGGCAGTGCCGCACCGCCGCCCAGCCGAGAACCACCCCCAGCACCAGCGCTCCCTCCGCCAGCCCCGGCGGCATCACCCCGCGCCCCACCGTCTCGAGCCCGAACATGAAGAGCGCCAGCGCCAGCCCGATCAGCCCCAGGCCGACCACGTCCGGCGGTCCGGGATCGCCGGGCGGCGTCGGCGGGATCTTCCACGCCACCATCACCAGTCCGAGCGCCCCGATCGGGACGTTGATCAGGAAGACCGAGGGCCAACCGAAGGCATCGGTGAGGAACCCGCCGAGCGGCGGCCCGCTGACCGGTCCCACCAGCGCTGGCACGGTCAGCCAGGTCATGGCCTGCAGCATCTCCTCCCGCCGCACCTGCCGGAGCAGGAGGAGGCGGGCGACGGGGATCATCATCGCCCCGCCCATGCCCTGCAGGATGCGCGCGGCGACCAGCTCCCCGAGCCCGGTCGCGCGGCCACAGAGCACGGAGGCCAGGGTGAACACCACGATCGCCAGCATGAAGACGCGCTTCGCCCCGAAGCGGTCCGCCACCCAGCCGGAGACCGGGATGAAGACGGTGAGCGCCACCAGGTAGGAGGTGATGGCGACCCCCAGCTGGACCGGCGCCACGCCGAGGTCGCGCGCCATGGCGGGCAGTGCCGTATTCACCGCGGAACTGTCCAGGTTCTGCATGAAGATCGCGCTGGCGACGATGATCGCGATCAGCCGCGGGTCCGTGCGGGGCGGCGCGGACGGGGCCTCCCCGGGGGTGTCCCTCATGGCCGGCAAGCTACGCCTCCCGGGCGGCCGCGCAAGGCGCCTTCGCCTCGGCCGCGCATCGGGCTGACCCGGATCAGCCCGATGCGCGGCCGGCCGTCTCGAGCCCGCGGTTCACGTCCTGGCGCACCCACCTCCGCTCCGAGGACGAAGGCGGGGCCCACCGCGCATTACGGCACCAGCACGACCCGGCCTACGGCCCGGCGGCCGAGCACCTCCGCCATCGCCTCCCGGAACTGCTCGAGCGGGTAGGCGGCGTGGAGCTCCGGCCGGATGGCGCCCTGCTGCCACCAGCCGACCAGCCGATCCCACAGGGCGCGCACCCGGGGCGCGTAGACCTGCCGGTTGTCGCCCGGCGACCAGCCGACATAGGTCCCCCAGTTCAGCCCGGCGACGCCGATGTTCTTCAGCAGCAGCAGGTTGGCGGCGACCGTCGGGATGCCGCCGGCGGCGTAGCCGATCGTCACCAGCGTCCCGCCATCGCCGAGGCAGCGGAGCGAGTCGTCGAAGCTCTCGCCGCCGATCGGGTCCACCACGGCGGCGACGCCGGCGCCGCCGGTCAACTCCCGCACCGCGTCAAGGAAGGGAAGGGCGCTGTCCAGCACGGCCTCGGCGCCGCGCTCCCGTGGCACCGCCGCCTTGGCCGCGCCGCAGCGGGCGATGACGCGGGCGCCCTGGGCCTTCCCCACCTCGACCGCGGCGAGGCCGACGCCGCCCGCCGCGCCATGCGCCAGCACCCACTGGCCGGGCTCCACCCGCGCGCGCCAGAGCAGGGCGGCGGCGGCCGTCGGATAGCTGATCGGCAGCGCGACCGCGTTCGGCAGCGGCAGCCCCTCGGGCACGCGGACCACGTGGATGGCGTCCGCCACCGCTTCCTCCGCCATCGCGCCCCAGTCGAGCGGGGCGAAGACCGGCGTGCCGGGGGGCAGCGGGTCGGGCACGTCCGGGGCGCTCTCGATCACCGTGCCGGCGCATTCGGTGCCGGGGACGAAGGGCAGCGGCGGCTTGCGCTGGTACTTGCCGGCGACGACGAGGGAGGTGGCGAAGCTGACGCCCGCCGCCGCCACGCGGATGCGCACCGCGCCGGGGCGGAGCGGCGGGGGCGGGATGTCCTTCAGTTCCAGCGCGTCGAAGTCGCGCCAGCTCTCGCAGACCAGGGCGCGCATGCGCGGGTTCCGCAGGCCGTGTTTCCGGGCAGGATAGGCGGCGGCTGAGCGGGGTGAAACCATGATCGAGGCGCCGAAACCATATGCGGACCTGTTCGTGCTGGATGCGAGCCAGGGCATCGCCGGGCCCTATTGCGCCATGCTGCTCGCCGCGTGCGGGGCAGAGGTGGTGAAGGTGGAGCCGCCCGCGGGCGACTGGTCGCGCGGCCTCTCGACGCGGGAGGGCTCGCACAGCGTGATGCACACCGCCTTCAACCGCGGCAAGCGCAGCGTGGTGCTGGACCTGCGGGAGGCGCGGGACCGCGACGCCTTCGCCCGTCTCGCCGCGCGGGCCGATGTGATGCTGGAGGCGTTCCGGCCGGGGGTCGCGGCGCGGCTCGGCATCACGCCGGCGGCGGGCAGGCCGGACGTGATATTCCTCTCGATCTCGGGCTTCGGCCAGCAGGGGCCCTATGCCGAGCGGCCCTGCACGGATGGCGTGATGCAGGCCTTCTCCGGCATGGCGGCGCTGAACGCCGGGGCGGATGGGGTGCCGCACCGCACCGGGCCGATGATGGCGGTGGACGTGACGACGGGGCTTTCCGCCTTCGCCGCGGTGCAGGCGGCGCTGGCCGAGCGCGCGCTGGACCGCGCCGCGGGCCGTCCGCCGCGGCCGAGGGTGGTGGATGTCTCGCTGATGCAGTCGGCGTTGGCGCTGATGGGCTTCAACCTGGCGGAGCACGGGCTGCTCGGCCGCGCGCCGGCGGCGCCGAACCTGCCGGCCGGCACCTACCAGGCGGCGGACGGGGTGTGGGTGATGATCGCCATCCTGCGCGATGCGGAGATGGCGACGCTCGCCGAGGTGCTGGAGGCGCCGGCGCTCGCCGCCGATCCGCGCTTCGCCACCTTCGCGCTGAGGGACCGGCACCGGGAGGCGCTGCTGCCGCTGATCCGCGAGGCCTTCCGGCGGCGCGACGCGGCGGAGTGGGTGCGGCGCTTCCAGGCGGCGCGGGTGCTGTGCGACCGGGTGAACGCGCCGCTGGAGGTGCTGGCGGACCCGCATGTGCAGGCGGTGGGGGCGACCGCGGCGGTGGCGCAGCCCGGGCTGGGGACGCTGCCCTTTCCGGTGCTGCCCGGGCTCGGCGCGTGGACGGCGCCGGCGCCGGCCCTGGGCGAGCACACCGCCGAGGTGCTGCCGGAGTAGCTCGGCCGGGAGTCTTCCAGCCCGACCGGGCAAGCGCCGCCGAGAAAGGATGAGAAAAAGGTAGGCAGGGGTTTGGGGGAGGAAGTTCCCTTCCTCCCCCAAGGGCCACCTACGCCCCCCGCCGCTCCAGCAGTTCGATGCACACATTCTCCGGCCCGCGCAGGAAGGCGATGCGCAGGCCCGGCCGCGCCTCGCGCGGTTCCACGAAGAAGCTCACCCCCTTCGCGCGCAGCTCTGCCGCCGCCGCGTCAATGTCGTCCACCAGCAGCCCGAAATGGTCGAGGCCCTGATAGGGCGACATCGGCGGCGCTGCCACACTGCCATCCGGCGGTACCTGCGCCACGAAGATGTTCTGCCCGCCGAGGCGCAGGTCGATCCGCGGCTGGCCCTGCTGGACGGAGCGGATCACTTCCGCGCCGAACATCCGCTCGTACCAGGCGGCCGTCGCCTCCGGGTCCGGACTGCGGAGATGGATGTGGTCGAAGCCGAAGCGCGCCATGCGCGTCCCTCCCGCTGAAAGGGCCGCCCCGGGCGGGGCGGCCCGCCGCACCCTACTTCCGCATCTGCACGTAGCGCAGCTGGAAGTAGTTGTTCGCCACCAGCTGCACGTTCGTGCCGTCGCGTACCGCCCAGACGATCTGCTGCTGGTGCAGCGGGATGTAGGCGACGTCGTCGCGCAGCATCCGGCTGGCCTCGGAGATCTCGGTCTGCCGCTTGGCGGGGTCGAGCTCGACCGCGATGCGATCGATCAGCGCGTCGAAGTCGGCGTTGGAGTAGCCGCCATTGTTGAACACGCCGCGCGTGCCGTTGCGGGAGCCGGCGAGGTTGAAGAAGGCGTCCAGCGCGTCGCCGGTGGCCGGCGTCCAGCCCAGCAGGTAGAAGCTGGTGTTGAAGCGGGGCGCGTTCACCTCGGCGAAGAAGCGGGCGCGGGTCTGCGCGTTCAGCGTGACGCGTACATTCACCTTGGCCAGCATGGCCACGATCGCCGTGCAGATCGCCTCGTCATTCACGTAGCGGTCGTTCGGGCAGTCCATGGTCACGCCGAAGCCGTTCGGGTAGCCGGCCTCGGCCAGCAGCTTCTTCGCGGCTTCGGGG
>DASQVL010000513.1:0-3912 GCA_035640795.1 Crenalkalicoccus sp.
GAGCTGGCGGTTCACCGCCGCCAGTGCACCCTCCGCGAGGGCGCGGATCTCGCGACAGGCCCCGATCTCCGGCAGGTCGCGCATCACCCTGTCGAACTGCATGCGCTTCGAGATCAGCCGATAGCGCAGCGTGTCCCACCAGCCGATGTCGGTGCGGCCATCGGTGTCGTAGCCGACCCAGGAGGTGAGCAGGATCGGGTGCGGCACCAGCCTCGCCCAGCGGTCCGGCCAGACGGCGCGGGCGGCGTCCAGCAGCGCGCCGGCGAAGTCATCCAGCGCGTCGCGTCCGCGGGCGATGGCGGCGACCGCCTGGTTGAACTCGGCGTCCAGCGTCGGCGACTGCGGCCGGTGCGGCAGGCCCCGCGGCAGGGGCGCGCCCTCGGCCGCCGCGGCCAGGGCGGCGGCGGACTCGGGCGGCAGGGAGAAGGTCGGGTGGGCGGTGAAGACCGCGGCGAAATGGGGCGTTTCCACCAGGGCGCGGAACTGCGCGAAGGGGATGGGGCTGTCCGCCGGATCGGGCCGCAGCATGCGCGCGGCAATCGCCGTCATCTCCGGCGCGGTGCCGTCGAGACCGAGGTAGCGGGCGATGCGCTGCGCGCGATCCGCCGCCGCGTCGTCGGCCAGGCTCTGCACGATCTCGGCCAGGGCCGGCAGATCGAGCTGCCCGTCATCGAGTCGCCGGCTGACGGAGAGGGCGACGAGCAGCACCGGGTCGCCGAAGGGGTCGCGCGCGGCGGCGGCGCGGGCATCGCGGAGTTCGCCGGACAGCTCCTCCAGGATGGCGGCGGCCGGATCGGGCATGGCCCGATGTTGCACCTGCGAAGAGCCGGAAGGCCAGCGCTGATTGCCCAATCCGGGGGCGACGGGCGGCCGGAGTGGCCCCGCTGCCGATGGCGTGGGCAGGAGCGGGTCCTGATCCGCGCAATCAGCCTGGCTGGGAGTCTTCCCGGCAGACCGGGCAAGCGCCGCGGAGAAAGGATGAGAAGAAGGTAGGTGGGGGTCTTGGGGGAGGAAGTTCCCTTCCTCCCCCAAGGGCCACGCACACCCGCAGTCAGCCCGGCACGTTCGGGTCGGTCAGCCGGCGGTGTTCCTCCAGCGCGTAGCGGTCGGTCATGCCCGCGATGTAGTCGCACACCACCTGCGCGGCGTGCGGCGTGCCCGGCTCGCCCGCCCAGGCGCGCCACTCCTGCGGCAGCATCTGCGTCCCGCCATGCAGCATCTGGAACAGCACCTGCGCCACCCGTTTCGATTTCTGCATGGCGCGGTTCACTCGCCAGTGACGGTACATGCGCTCGAACAGGAAGGCGCGCACCGCCTGGTTCGCCGCCTGCATGGGCGGGGAGAACGCGATCACCGGCCCGGGTGCGGCGCGCACCGCATCGGCGTCGCGCGGCGCAAGGGCAGCGAGGCGCCGTTCCGCCTCCGCCACCACGTCGTTCACCATGCGGTTGATCACCCGCCGCACCGTCTCCGGCATCAGCCGCTCGCGCGGCATGTCCGGGTGCTCGGCCAGCGCCTCGGCCTGCGCCTCGCCGATCAGGGGCAGCGCCGCCGCCTCCTCCAGCACGAAGAGGCGGGCGCGCACGCCATCATCCAGGTCGTGGTTGTTGTAGGCGATGTCGTCGGCGATCGCCGCCACCTGCGCCTCGGCCGAGGCATGGGTGTCGAGCTCCAGCGGATGCAGCCGGTCATATTCCGCGATGTAGGGCGCGGGGCGGCGCAGCGGGCCGTTGTGCTTGGCCAGGCCCTCCAGCGTCTCCCAGCTCAGGTTGAGGCCGTCGAAGTCGGCGTAGCGCCCCTCCAGCCGGGTCACCACCTTGAGGCTCTGCGCGTTGTGGTCGAAGCCGCCATAGGGGCGCATCTGCGCGTCCAGCGCCTCCTCCCCGGCATGGCCGAAGGGCGGGTGGCCGAGGTCGTGCGCCAGGGCGAGCGCCTCCGCCAGGTCCTCGTCCAGGCGCAGGCGGCGCGCAATGGCGCGGGCGATCTGCGCCACCTCCAGGCTGTGGGTCAGGCGGGTGCGGAAGTAGTCGCCCTCGTGGAAGACGAAGACCTGGGTCTTGTATTGCAGGCGGCGGAAGGCGGCGGCGTGGATGATGCGGTCGCGGTCGCGCTGGAAGGGGGAGCGGGCATCGCCGCCGGGTTCCGGGTGCAGCCGGCCGCGCGAAGCCTCGGGCCGCACCGCCCAGGGGGCGCGCGGCGTGTCCGATTCGGGCGCACGGGCAGCCGCCATGCGGCCGCGGTAGCAAAGCCGGGCGGCACCGGCAACCGAAGTGCCGGCCCCGGTTGGAAGCGCCCCCGCCACGGCCTATTTTCTCCTCCGAGGAGACCGCCATGCCCGATGGTTCGACCAGTGCCGCCCGGTTCCGCCTGACGCCCCGCGCCGCCGCCGAGGTGCGCGCGATCGCGGCGCGCGAGGGCCGGCCGGGCGCGGGCCTCCGCGTCTCGGTCAGCGCCGGCGGCTGCTCCGGCTTCCAGTACGGCTTCGTGCTGGAGGACGCGGCCGCCGGGGACGACCTGGTGTTCGAGACGGACGGCGTGCGCGCCTTCGTGGACCCGGTCTCGCTCGACCTGCTCGCCGGCGCCGAGCTCGACTGGGTGGAGGCGCTGATCGGCAGCCACTTCGCCGTGCGCAACCCGCAGGCGGTCAGCGGCTGCGGCTGCGGCTCGTCCTTCGCGGTGGCCTGACGCCCGGTTGCGCCTCGCCAGTTTCAACGTGAACTCGGTGCGGCGGCGGCTGCCGCACCTGCTGCGCGCGCTCGAGCGCGACGCGCCGGACCTGCTCTTCCTGCAGGAGACCCGCTGCCGTGCCGAGGAATTCCCGCGCCTCGAGGTGGAGGCGGCGGGCTGGCGCATGCACGCGGTGGGCCAGCCGGGCGGGCGGAACGGCGTCGCCGTGCTCGGCCGCATCCCCTTCGAGGTGGTGGCGGAGGCGCTGCCCGGCGAGGCGGAGGACGCGCAGGCCCGCTATGTGGAGGTGGCGGCCGACGGGTTGCGCGCGGCCGGGCTCTACCTGCCGAACGGCAATTCGGGCGGCGAGGAGGGCTTCGGCTACAAGCTGCGCTGGCTCGATCGCCTGGCCGCGCGGGCGCGCGACGCGCTGGACCACTTCCAGCCCATCGTCTTCCTCGGCGACTTCAACGTCTGCCCGACCGATGCCGATCTCGCCCCCGGCACCCTGCCGCCCACCGATGCGCTGGTGCGGCCGGAGACGCGGGCGCGCTTCCGCGCGCTGCTGCACCTGGGGTTGACGGACGCGCTGCGGGCGCTGCACCCGACCGATGCGCCCTACACCTACTGGGATTACGGGCCGGCCTTCGAGGCCAACCGGGGCCTTCGCATAGACCACGCCCTGCTGAGCCCGGAACTTGCCGAGCGCCTTTCGGCCGGCGGCGTGGACACGGCAGCGCGGGCCGAGGAGCAGCCGAGCGACCACGCCCCGGTCTGGGTGGATCTCGACACCTGATACAAGCGCAGTTGAGATTGGGATCTCAACTGCCCTCACACGCCGGCGCCGCGGGCCGCAGTCGCGGCCTCGGCCCGCTCCGCAGGCCGCGGGGTCGGAACTTCGTGCGCCTGGTACTGAGTCGGGGGCCGGCGCGCGCCGGCCCCCTGCCCGGTCAGTAGCCCGGGCGCACCGTGACGGTGGGCGGCGGAGCCGGAGCCGGCTGCACCACGGTCGGCGCCGGCTGCACCACGGTGGGCGGCGGGGTGCGGTCGCGCTCCACATAGGTGCAGGCACTGAGGCCGAGGCCCGCCGCCAGAATCGCGAGGGCGGTGAGGCTGCGCATGCGGTCGTCCTCCTTGCTGTTGACCGTTGCGCGCCACAACAGTCTCGAAGGCTGATCGTCCCGCCAGCGAACGGTGAAGCCTGCGTGACCGGAGCGGCCGCGGCGCCGATGTGGCGCGCCGGCC
>DASQVL010000514.1:0-2741 GCA_035640795.1 Crenalkalicoccus sp.
TGCGCCGCTACATCCTTCGTGGCAGGCTACCTGGACGCGTTTGTCATGCATGCGGTTCGCCGCGAATGCCGTGCGGCTGCAGCTGCACACGCTGGCCTACAACCTCGCCAACTTCCTGCGCACCCTGGCGCTGCCTGAGGAGGTCCAGCACTGGTCGCTGACCATGCTGCGCGACCGCTTGGTCAAGACCGGCGCCAAGATCATCCGGCACGGTCGTTCGATCGCCTTCCAGATGGCGGAGGTCATGGTGCCGCGTGCACTCTTCCGGCAGGTCCTCACGGCGATCGCCGCACTGCGTCCCTCGCCGCCGCCAGCCCGATGTTGAGCGGCAGGCGGCGGGAGAGCCGGGCCCAGATCTCGACCAGAGGTGCCCGTTTTTCGCTCCGGCGGCGACCATCGATCGGTCAGACGCGACGCGCACCATCCGCTCACCTTCGCGGTTGCAAGGGTCGGTGGATCACCGATACGCTCCCCGCCCAATGGCCGGATCGACCGGCCATCTGGGAAATGCCCGTTTCGCTATTCATGCCGCGGGCTACCGCGAGTGCGAGCGCAGCGCTGCGGGCCGATTTTATCTTTTTTTCCGAGACATTTTCGCGGAGCAGATTACCCGCCAAGCACCCAGCCTTCGGGGAGCACACCAATGGCCAGCACGCAGATCAAGTTCGACGACGGCGCTGCATATGAGCGAGCGGTGGGTGCCTGGAGCCAAACGGTCGGCGACATCTTCCTCGACTGGCTCTCACCCGCGCCCGGCCTGCGCTGGCTCGACGTGGGGTGCGGCAACGGCGCCTTCACCGAGCAGATCCTGCGGCGCTGCGCACCGGCGGAGCTGCAGGCGCTCGATCCCTCTGAAGGGCAACTCGCCTACGCCCGCACGCGCCCTAGCACCGCAGGAGCCCTCTTCAGACAGGGAAGCGCGACCGATCTCCCCTTCGAAGACGGACGCTTCGACGCCGCCTGCATGGCCCTGGTTATCTCCTTCGTGCCTGACGCCGACCGGAGCGTGCGGGAAATGGCCAGGGTCGTGCGGCCCGGGGGCACCGTTGCGGCCTACATGTGGGACCAGGTAGGCGATGGCTCCCCTATCGAGCCCATCTTCGTCGAGCTGCGCAGCATGGGCATCGAGACGACCCTACCGCCGAGCGTCCAGGCCTCGCGGATGGAGACGCTGCAGGGCCTTTGGGCGACTGCCGGCCTGGAGGACGTCAACGCCCGCACCATCACGGTCCAGCGCCGCTTCGACAGCGCCCAGGATTACTGGGACGCAAGTACCGGAACAGGGACCATACGACCCACGCTCGATCGCATGGCGCCCGATGCGCGCGCCGAGCTGAAGGCCCGCCTTCTTGCGCGCCTCACGCCATCAGGCGGCGGGCCGGTCACGCTGAGCGCCCGCGCCAATGCGATCACGGGCAAGAAGCCGTAGCCGCCGCAGGCAGATCCTGACTCGTCCGAGATGAGCTCCTGCCATCGGTCCGTGTTCAGCTGGATGGCGCTGCCGCCGGACGCATAACGATCGGGTGTCCATGGCGCTTTTCGTTGACACGGCAGGGTATCGAGGCGGTTACTTCGGCCGGCCAGGAGGCGGCAGGATCCTGCATCCACTCGGCGAGGCTCGGCCACGCGAGAGAGGATGCTGATGACACTCATCGGAAGACGTTCCGCGTGCGCCGCGCCAACCTGGACGGCGAGCCCGACGGCCCCCGCTCCTGTGCCGCGACCGCCTGGGCGGTGCGGGGCATCAATCCCGAAAGGCCCATGACGACCCGGTGAGCCCCACGCGCCACCCACCAGAAGGCGCGTGGCCCCGGATCCTGGCCAGTGACCCAGGATCCAGTCGCTTTGCCGTGCCCATCCGACGCAACCCGATCAGGAAGGCGAAGCACCCCGTGAGAGACGTCGCGCGTCGATCCGTCATCGCACTTGCCCTCGGTATGACGGGCGGTTCCCCCCGTCCCGCGCTGGCACAGGATGCGGCGGCCTATCCGAACCGCCCAGTACGCCTGCTGGTGGGCTTCGCGCCCGGCGGCCCGCTCGACTTCGTGGCGCGCGCCCTGGCCGATCGCCTGACCGCGCGGCTCGGGCAGTCCTTCCTCGTCGAGAACCGGGCCGGCGCGACGGGAAACATCGCCGCCGAGGCGGTCGCCCGCGCCACGCCGGACGGCTATCTCCTGCTGATGGGCAACGTGCAGAATCTCTCGCTCAACGTCGCGGTGCAGCGCAACCTGCCCTTCGACCCGGCCCGCGACCTTATTCCGGTGGCGCAGATCGCGACCGTGCCCTATGTCTTCGCCGTCCCGGCCGACCTGCCGGTGCGCTCCATGGCAGACCTCGTGGCCCTTGCGCGGACGCGCCCAGGGCAGCTGAATGCCGGCACGCCCGGCGTGGCCTCGTTGCAGCAGCTCGCCCTCGAGCTGTTGAAGCTGCGCGCGGGCGGGCTGGACATCACCCACATTCCCTTCCGCGGCGGGTCGGAGGTCAACCGCGAACTGCTCGGCGGGCGGTTGCAGATCGGCATTGACACGCTGGTGAGCTTTGGCCCCGGCATCGACGCCGGGCGGCTGCGCGTTCTCGCGACGCTGCACGCCGAACGCCTGCCCAGCCATCCCGGCCTGCCCACCGTCGCCGAGACGCAAGGGCTCGACGGGCTTGAGGCGTCCGGCTTCATCGGCATCGCCGCACCGGCGGGCACGCCAGGCCAGGCGGTGGCCCGGCTGGAAGCGGCGGTCGCCGCGGTC
>DASQVL010000515.1:0-10567 GCA_035640795.1 Crenalkalicoccus sp.
CGCGGGGCTCTCCTGCAATTCCTGCCACGTGAACGGGCATGACAACCCGGACTTCTTCATCCCCGGCCATTCGGCGCGGCCGGGCGGGCTCGATCCGACGGGCGGGCTGTTCAACCCGGCGGCCGAGGACGGCGCGGAGAATCACCTCGACATCCCGAGCCTGCGCGGCATCCGCTTCCTCGGCCCCTATGGGCGCGACGGGCGCATCGCCTCGCTGCGGGAGTTCGCGCGGCACGTGATCATGGACGAGTTCGCCGGGCCGGAGCCGGCGCCGCTGCTGCTGGATGCGCTGACGGCCTACATGGAGGCATTCGAGTTCCTGCCGAATCCGCGGCTCGGGCCACTCGGGCGGCTGGCCGACGGAGCGTCCGCGGCCGGGCGGCGCGGTGAGGCGCTGTTCCGCGAGAGGCGCGGCACGGCGGGGCTGTCCTGCGCGGACTGCCACCGGCCGGACGCCGCCTTCACGGATGGCCGCGCGCACGATATCGGCAGCGGCGGGCGCTTCCGCACGCCGACGCTGCTGGATGCCGCGGACAGCGCGCCCTATGGCCATGACGGGCGCTGGCCGGATTTCGGGGCGGCGCTGGACGGGCACGAGCCGGCGCTGGGTCTTGGCCTGAATGCAGCGGAGCGCGCCGACCTGCTGGCCTTCGTGCAGGACGCGGCCTTCGCCGAGGATGCGGAGACGCCGGCGACCTTTCGGGCGGAGATGGCGGAGCTCGCCACCTATGTCGGCGTGCTGGACGGCACGCTGCGGCGGCGCGACGCACGGCTGACGCGCTTCGTGGTGGAGACGGTGCTGGCGGAGCTCGGCCGCGTGCAGCGCGCCTTCCCGGAGGGCGACGCGCCGCGCTTCGCCGCGCGGCCGGACCGGCACAAGGAGGTGCCGCTGGACTACGCGGCGCTGCGGGGCGGCCTGCAGCGTGTGGCGGCACTGGCGGAGGCGGGCGACATGCCGGGCGCCTCCGCGGCGCTGGATGCATATCACGACCTGGCGGAGCGCATGGTGGCGAACTATCCGCGGCCGGGACGGAGCAGGGAGCCGTGAGTCAGGTGGCTCCCGGGGAAGGAAGAGAACTTCCGCCCCGCGAGAACTCACGGAAAGAGGAGTGTCGGGGGTTTGGGGTAGGGTTCCCCTTCCCCCAAGGCAACCTACCCCAACACCGCCGCCAGCAGCTCCACCGACCGCCCATTGGCGATCGTCGCCGCCCGCGCATCCCAGGAATGCCCGCCCATGCGCGCGAAGGCATGGTCCACGCCCGGATAGACATAGACACGCACCTGCGGGTGCCCCTTGAGCGCCGCAAGGATCTTCGCCTGCGCCTCCGGCGGCACGAACCTGTCCTTCTCGGCGATGTGCAGCATCAGCGGGTGTTTGATATTCCCTGCCTCGCCCAGCAGCCCCTCGAGCCCCACGCCATAGTAGCTGATGTTCGCATCCGTGTCGGAGCGCGTGGCCATCATGAAGGCGAGCCGCCCGCCGAGGCAGAAGCCCATCGTCGCCACCTTGCCGTTCGCGCCCTCCATCTTCCGGGCATGGGCGACGGTCGCCTTCAGATCCTCCACCGCCTTGTCCTGGTCCATGCCGTTCATCAGCGCGATGGCGCGGTCCCATTGCTGCTGCCCGGCATCGGGGTCGAGCTGCACGCCCGGCTCCTGCCGCCAGAACAGATCGGGGCAGATCGCGATGAAGCGCATCTCCGCCACCCAATCGGAGAGCTGGCGCATCGTCGCATTCACGCCGAAGATTTCCTGGATCATCACCACCACTCCTGCCGGCGTCTGCTTCGGCCGCGCGACATAGGCCGTGAACTCGCCCTTGCCGTCGGTCGCGGCGATCCTCGTTTCGGCCATCATACCCTCCTCTTCTCCGGGCCAAGCCTCGCATCCAACCCCGGGCCGGCGCGCCCTGGCAACGCCCCTGGGCAACGCGTGGCCGGGTGACATCTGGCCCCGTCCGCGGAACCGTCAGCGGCCGCTGCGTTGCGGTGGTGGGAGGAACCCCATGCGAGATGTGCCCGGCCCTGCCGACCGCGGCGGCTTCGAGACCGACGTGCCGCCCCGGCTGGACCGCCTGCCCTGGAGCGGCTTCCACTGGCGCGTGGTGGTGGCCCTCGGCATCACCTGGGTGCTGGACGGGCTGGAGGTGACGCTGGCCGGCAGCCTGGCCGCTGCCATCCATGAGAGCCCGAGCCTCGGCCTCTCCGAGAGCGAGATCGGCTTCGCCGCCTCCGGCTACCTGGTGGGCGCGGTCTGCGGCGCCATCATCTTCGGCTGGATGGCCGACCGGCTGGGGCGCCGGCGGCTCTTCTTCGTCACGCTGATCCTCTACATGATCGCCTCGGTCGGCACCGGCTTCGCGTGGGATTTCTGGTCCTTCGCGATCCTGCGCGCGCTGACCGGCGCCGGCATCGGCGGGGAGTACGCCGCGGTGAACTCGGCGATCCAGGAACTGATCCCGGCACGCCGGCGCGGCGTCACGGATCTCGCCGTGAACGGCACCTTCTGGGCAGGTGCCGCACTCGGCGCCGTCGCCGCGCTGGTGGTGACGGATCCCGCGATCGTCAATCCGGAGTGGGGCTGGCGCGGCGCCTTCATCACCGGCGGCGTGCTGGGCGGCATCGTGCTGCTGCTGCGCCGACACATCCCGGAAAGCCCGCGCTGGCTGATGCTGCACGGCCGCAACGACGAGGCCGAGCGCATCGTGTGCGACATCGAGCGCGACGTGCGCGCCGAGCGCGGGACCCTGCCGCCGCTGCAATACCCGCCCGTCAGGCTCTCCCGCCACGGTGGCGCCAGCATGGCCGAGGTGGCGCGGGCGATGTTCGGCACGCACCGGGAGCGCACCGTGCTCGGCGTGACGCTGATGGGCTGCCAGGCCTTCTGCTACAATGCCGTCTTCTTCACCTACGCGCTGGTGCTGACGCGCTTCTATGGCATCCCGGCGCACCAGGTGGGCTGGTTCGTGCTGCCCTTCACGCTGGGGAACCTGGCCGGGCCGCTCACCCTCGGCCACCTGTTCGACAGCGTGGGGCGGAAGCCGATGATCACCGGCACCTACGCGGTCTCCGGCATCCTGATGGCGCTGACCGGCTTCGCCTTCGCGCAAGGCTGGCTTTCGGCCTGGGAGCAGACCTTGGCCTGGACGGCCATCTTCTTCTTCGCCTCGGCGGCGGCTTCGGCCGCCTACCTGACGGTGGGCGAAAGCTTCCCGCTGGAAATGCGGGCGCTGGCCATTGCGCTGTTCTACGCCTTCGGCACGGCGGCGGGCGGCGTGGTCGGCCCGGCGCTGTTCGGCTCGCTGATCGAGAGCGGCGAGCGGGTGAATATCCTCTACGGCTACCTGGCGGCGGCGGCGCTGATGCTGGTGGCGGCCGTGACGGAATGGCGCCTGGGTTTCGCGGCGGAGGGCAAGCCGCTGGAAGCGGTGGCGACCCCGCTTTCCGCCCGGGATGCGGGTTCCTGAGCGCGGCTTCCATGCTTAGATGCACCAAGCTGGAGGACGTCCCCCGCGATGCCCGTGCCGCGCCAGGAATTCCGCGATGCCATGGCGCGCCTCGGCGCCGCGGTGAACGTGATCACCACCGATGGCCCGGGCGGGCGCGGCGGCTTCACGGCGAGCGCCGTGTGCAGCGTGACGGACGACCCGCCGACGCTGCTGGTCTGCATGAACCGCAATGCCAGCGCGGCGCCGGCGCTCAAGGCGAATGGCGTGCTCTGCGTGAACACGCTGGCGGCGGGGCAGAAGGATGTCTCGATGGTCTTCGCGGGCCTGACCAAGTGCACCATGGAGGAGCGCTTCCTGGCCGGCATCTGGACCCGACTCGTCACCGGCGCGCCGGTGCTGGAGGGGGCGATGGTGTCCTTCGACTGCCGCATCGCGGAGGTGGTGGAGAAGGGCACGCACAGCGTGCTGTTCGCCGAGGTGGAGGCGATCCGCCATGGCAGCCCGCAGGAGGGCGGGCTGATCTATTTCGGGCGGGATTATCATCCCGTCGGCCAGCAGGAGTGAGGCGCGGTCACGCCGTTCGGCGGGTGAGGTTGCGACGGCGAGAAGCTTCGGGCCGTGCGCCGCCGCACGCTACCACTCCCCCAGGAACACCCCCGCGCGCTTGTGGCTGTCGGTGCGCGCCTCGGCCTCCGCCAAGGTGACCGTGGTGCGGCGCTTGAGGCCCGCGAACCAGCCAAGCAGCCGATCCCGCATCGCCTCCCGCACCCCCTCGAGCGAGGCATCGGCGCCGAGATCGTGGAACTCCTCCGGATCGGCGGCGAGATCGAAAAGCTGCGGACGCAGCCCGTCCGTCCAGTGCACATATTTCCAGCGCTCCGTCCGCACCATCCAGGCATGGTGCTGGCCGACGGCGAGGCCGAGCCGCCGCCGTGCGCCGCGGAAGGTCCAGTCCAGCTCGCTGAACGCCGCGTCGCGCCACGGCCTTGCCTCGCCGGCCGATCCAGGCGGCGCGCCCCGGACGCTCTGCGCGCGCGTCGCCGCCAGCAGCGACCTCCCCTCCAGCAGATGCGGCGCCAGGTCGCAGCCGAGCTCATCGAGGATGGTCGGCACGCAGTCCACCGCTTCCACCAGCCGGGCATCCGCCTGGCCGCGCGTCGCGTCGGCCTCCGGCGCCGGATCGTAGAGCAGCAAGGGCACGCGCTGGATGCAGTCGTGGAACAGCTCCTTCTCGCCCAGCCAGTGGTCGCCCAGGTAGTCGCCATGGTCGCTGGTGAAGATCACCAGCGTGTCCCGCCAGCGGCCGAGCCGCTCCATCGCCTCCCACACCCGGCCGAGATGGTCGTCGATCTGGCGGATCAGGCCCTGATAGGCGGGCCGCACCGTGGCGATCGCAGCGTCCTGCTGGAAGCTGCGCGCCACTTCCTCCTCCTGGAAGGCGCGGAAGACGGGGTGCGCCGCCGCACTCCGCTCCGCCGCATGGCGCTGCACGGGCAGGCACTGGTCCGCGGTGAACATCGCGTGGTAGGGCGCCGGGGCGATGTAGGGCCAGTGCGGCTTCACGTAGCTCAGATGCAGCACCCAGGGCGCGTCGCCCTCGGCCTCCATGAAGGCGATGGCGCGATCGGTGGTGTACGCGGTCTCGCTGTGCTCCTCCCGCACCCGCGCGGGGAGGCGGGCATGGCGCATCTTCCAGCCGGAGAGCACGCGGCCTTCCGCGTCCTCCACGGCGATGACGTAGTCGGTCCAGGGGTCGCGGCTGGCATAGCCCCGGGCGCGCAGCCAGTGGGCGTAGGCGCTGCCGGGCTCCGCGTGGTGGCCGTCATGGCGATCCACCAGGGTGAACCAGCCCTCGTGCAGCAGCACGGCGAGCTCGTCCTGGCCGTCGAGTCGCAGGCGGCGCATGCCGTGTGCATCGGGGAGCACATGCGTCTTGCCGGCGAGCGCCAGGCTCCGCCCGGCCTCCCGCAGATGCCAGCCCAGCGTCACCTCCCCCACCGAGAGCGGCACGCGGTTGTGCGTCGCGCCGTGCGAGGACACGTAGCGCCCGGTGTAGAAGGACATGCGGGACGGGCCGCAGATGCCGGACTGCACGAAGGCGAAGGGGAAGCGCACGCCGCGCGCGGCCAGCGCATCCAGGTTCGGCGTGCGCAGGAAGGGATGCCCGGCGCAGGAGAGGTGGTCCCAGCGCAGCTGGTCGCACATCACGAACAGCACGTTCCGCACGCTGGCCATGCCGCGCCTGTTCCCCTGACCGTGGCGCGGTTAGCCTAACCTCCGGGGCGGGAGGACGGCCATGGCGGGACCGACGCGGCGGGCGGTGCTGGGCAGCACGCTGGTGACGGTGGCGCAGGGCACGCGGGCCGAGGGCGAGGCCTGGCGCATCATCGTGAACTTCCTGCCAGGCGGGCTGCTGGACGGCACGGTGCGGCTCCTGGCGGACCGCGCGCAGCGGGCAGGACGCGTGCCGACCGTGGTGGAGAACCGGCCGGGCGCGGGCGGCAACATCGGCGCAGCCGCCGCGGCGCGCGCGGCGCCGGATGGCCGCACCATCCTCTTCAGCATCGACACCCCCTTCACGGTGAACCCGTATCTGTACCGGGAGATGGGCTTCGATGCGGAGCGCGACCTGATGCCGGTGGCACTGGTGATGTCCTTTCCGCCGGCGCTGCTGGTGCACCCTTCGACCGGCATCACGGATTTCGCGGGCTTCGTCACGCGCGCTGGGGCGAGGTGGTGCGCGCTGCGGACTTGCAGCCAGGCTGAGAGTCAGCTTGCCCTCGGGGGGAGGAAGGGAACTTCCTCCCCCCAAGACCCCCACCATCCTTTTTTCATCCTTTCTCCGGGGCGCTTGCCCGGTCCGATTGGAAGACTCCCGGCCAAGCTGTTTCCTCCCGGCCAGAAAAGCGGAAGGCCCCAGCAGGTCTCCCCGCCAGGGCCTTCCCATTGCGTGAGCCGTTGCCGGCCCGCCGAGGCGCTAAGAAGCCGCCCCCGCAGTGGCGCGGGCGATGATCCAGGCCGCGGACGCGGCATACGCCGTCAGGCAATGAGACACTGGATCACCTCCTTTCGGTTGTTGACGATAACCCGAAAGTGGTGCGCCGCGGCCTCCAGCGCAACCCCTACATCTCCGCGTAGCTGCCATTCTTCCACACGTAGAACACGTAGTCCGGCTCCGTCACGTCGCCCTTCCGGTCGAAGCGGACCGGGCCGAGCACGGTCTGCCACGGGCCCTGCGTCTTCAGCGCCTCGGCCAGCTTGCGCGGATCGGCGGTCTTCGCCTTGTTCGCCGCCTCCGCCCAGGCCTGGATCGCCGCGTAGGTGTAGAGCACGTAGCCCTCCGGATCGATGTTCTTCGCCCGGAAGCGCTGCACCACCTCGGCCGCCGTCGGGCGGCGGCGGGGGTCGGAGCTGAAGGTCATCAGCGTGCCCTCACCCGCCGCGCCGGTGATCTGCCAGAACTCGTTCGTCACCAGCGCGTCGCCGCCGATCAGGGTGATGTTCATCCCCTGCTCCTTGGCCTGGCGCAGGATCAGCCCGGCCTCGGTGTGGTAGCCGCCGACATAGACGACGTCCACGCCCGCCTCCTTCAGCCGGGAGACGATGGCGTTGTAGTCGCGCTCGCCCGGCGTGTAGGCGGTGTAGAGCGTCTCCCGCGCTCCGGCGGCGCTCAGCGACTTCCTGGTCTCGTCCGCCAGGCCCTTGCCGTAGGCCGAGTTGTCGTGAAGGATGGCGATCTTCTTGCCCTTGAAGTGGTCGGCGATGAAGCGGCCGGCGACCTGGCCCTGCTGGTCGTCCCGCCCGCAGACGCGGAAGGTGTTCCAGCTGCCCAGGTCGGTGTAGTTCGGGTTGGTGCTGGCCGGGCTGATCTGCAGCACGCCCTCCTCGGCATAGACCTTGGAGGCCGGGATGGAGCTGCCCGAGCAGTAGTGGCCGGCCACGAACTGCACGCCGCGGCCGGCGAGCTGGTTGGCGACCGAGACCGCCTGGCGCGGGTCGCAGGCATCGTCGCCGATCTCGAGCACGAGCTGCCGCCCGAGCACACCGCCACGTGCGTTGATATCGGCGACCGCCTGCTGCGCGCCCTCCCGCATCTGCGTGCCGAAGGCGGCGTACTGGCCGGTCATCGGCCCGGCGACGGCGATGCGGATCGGGCCGCTGCCCTGGGCCTGCGCTCCCCCGCCCGGACCGACCAGGGCGGCGGCGGCCAGCGCCGTGCCCAGCACCCAACGTCTTGTCAGCATCCCTGTTCTCCCTGTTCTCCCAGCCTCCCGGCGCCCGCGGCGCCGGCGATGCGCGAAGGTTAGCCCGCGATCGGCCCGAGTGTGCACACCGAAGATGGGCAGGCGAAGGGCGTGAATCGCTGGCCCGGGAAGGCCGGACCGGAATCGGGGTGACTACGGCCAGCGCGATGCCGGTCGAGCGGAGCGCCGGCCGCGCCGTCAGCCGGGCGCCCGCGCCCGGCCGGCGCTCACGCGGCGGTCTCCCCCAGATAGGCGTCGCGGATCTCCGGCCGCGCCAGCAGCGCCGCGCCGCTGCCCTCCATGCTGATCCGGCCGGTGACCAGCACGTAGCCGCGGCTGGCCAGTCGCAGCGCCAGGTTGGCGTTCTGCTCCACCAGCAGCACCGTCAGCCCGGTCTGCCGGTTCAGCTGGCGGATGGCGCCGAAGATCTGCCGCACCACCATCGGCGCGAGGCCGAGCGAGGGCTCGTCCAGCAGCAGCAGGCGCGGGCGGGACATCAGCGCGCGGCCGATCGAGAGCATCTGCTGCTCGCCGCCCGAAAGCGTGCCGCCCCGCTGGGCCAGCCGCTCCTGCAGCCGGGGGAAGAGGGCGAGGACCTGCTCGAGCGCCGGGCCGGGATCCTCGCGCGAGAGCGCCTCGGCGCCCATCAGCAGGTTCTCCCGCACCGTCATGCGCGGGAAGATGCGCCGCCCCTCCGGCGCCTGGGCGATGCCCCGCCGCATGATGGCGTGGGTCGGCAGGCGGGTGATCTCCTCGCCGGCCAGGCGGATGCTGCCGGCGCGGGCGCGCGGGTCGCCGCAGATCGTCATCAGCAGGGTGGACTTGCCGGCGCCATTGGCGCCGATCAGCGTCACGATCTCGCCCGGCATCACATGGAGCGAGATCTCGGAGAGCGCCTGCACCGCGCCATAGCCGGCGGAGAGGTTCACCACCTCCAGCATCGGCCGGTCGAGGATGGTCACGCGACGGCCTCGCCCTCGGTCTCCTCCTCGCCGAGATAGGCGGCGATGACGCGGGAATCGGCGCGAACGGCGGCCGGCGGGCCATCGGCGATCAGCTCGCCATGGTCGAGCACGACGACGCGGTCGCTGATGCGCATGACGACGCCCATATCGTGCTCGATCAGCAGGATGGTCGTGCCGAGGCCACGGATCTCGAGCAGGAGGCTCGCCAGCTCGTCCGATTCGCGGAGGTTCAGGCCGGCCGCAGGCTCATCGAGGCAGAGCAGCCCCGGGCCCTCGGGTGCGTTCACGCACATGGCCCGCGCGATCTCGAGCCGCCGCTGCGCGCCATAGGGGAGCGCGCCGGCCGGGTCGTCGGCGCGCTCGATCAGCCGGGTCGCGACCAGCCAGCGCCGCGCGATCTCGACGGCCTGGCGCTCCGCCCGTGGATAGTCGGAGAAGCCGAGCACCGCGCCGATGCCCCAGCCGGTGCGCGCCATCAGCCGCACATGCTGCGCGACCATCAGGTTCTCCAGCACCGTCATGCCGGGAAAGAGGCGGATGTTCTGGAAGGTGCGCGCCACGCCCGCGCGGGCGATGCGGTGGCCGGCCAGGCGGTGGAGCTCGACCGGCAGGGCGCCCGGGCGGTGCAGGCGGATGGCGCCGCTGCTCGGCCGGTAGAAGCCGGTGATGCAGTTGAAGAGCGTGGTCTTGCCCGCGCCATTCGGGCCGATCAGCGCGGTGATGGCGCCGCGGTCCGCGCCGAAGGAGACGTTGTCCACCGCCGTCAGCCCGCCGAAGCGCATGGTGAGGCCGGCGACCTCGAGCAGCATGTCGCGCGGCGCGGGCCTCATCAGCGACCCTCGCCGACCAGGCTGGCGTCTATGGTGCGGCGGCGGCCGAGCGCGATGGAGGGGGTGCGTGTGCCGACCAGCCCGCGCGGGCGCAGCACCATGATCAGCACCATCGTGCCGCCGAACACCAGCATGCGCCATTCCGCGAGGTCGCGGAACAGCTCGAACCCGCCGATCATGACGAGGGCGGCGATGGCGACCCCGATCTGGCTGCCCATGCCGCCGAGCACGACGATCGCCAAGATCATCGCGCTCTCGATGAAGGTGAAGCTTTCCGGGCTGATGAAGGCCTGGCGCGTCGCGAAGAAGGCGCCGGCGAAGCCGCCGAACATGGCGCCGAGGGCGAAGGCCGTCAGCTTGGTGACGGTGATGTTGATGCCGAGGGCACGGCAGGCGACCTCGTCCTCGCGCATCGCCTCCCAGGCCCGGCCGAGGGGCTGGCGGCGCAGGCGGAGCGTGACCCAGTTGGTCAGCAGGGCCAGCGCCAGGATCAGGTAATAGAGGAAGATGAAGCGGTGCAGCGGCGAGGGGGTGAGGCCGAAATAGCCGGCGAAGGTGTCGGGCTCCCCCGACATGGAGAAGGGCAGGCCGAAGAAGGAGGGACGCGGGATGCCGGAGAGCCCGTTCGGCCCGTTGGTGAGGCTGACCCAGTTGGTGACGACGATGCGGATGATCTCGCCGAAGGCGAGCGTCACGATCGCCAGGTAGTCGCCGCGCAGGCGGAGCACCGGGAAGCCGAGCAGCACGCCCCAGAAGGCCGCGAGGATCCCCGCCAGGGGCAGGCAGACCCAGAAGGAGAGGCCGAAATTCAGCGCCAGCAGCGCGTAGGCATAGGCGCCGACCGCATAGAAGGCGACGTAGCCGAGATCGAGCAGCCCGGCCAGGCCGACCACGATGTTCAGCCCCCAGCCGAGCATGACGTAAGTGAGGACCAGGATGCCGAGGTCGATCTCGTAGCGCCCGACGCCGGGCAGGAAGGGCAGCACCAGGGTGAGGGCGAGCAGCGCCGGGGCGATCGCCCGCCCGGCCGCCGCCAGCGGCGCGGCGAGGCGATGCGGGTCGCCGGCGCCGCGCGCGGCG